>DVHV01000040.1 GCA_018711775.1 Candidatus Onthocola stercoravium
ACTAATAATTTTAAAATTATTAGTTGTAAAATTAAGTGTAGTTAGGTATAATGTTTTAAAGGAATGTGATTTTTATGAAGATAACTATGGAAGAATTAGTAAATTATGCGAAACAATATGGATTTATATTTCAAGGAAGTGAAATTTACAATGGGCTTTCTAATACTTGGGATTATGGTCCAGTTGGGACAAATTTAAAAGAAAACATAAGATGGGCATGGAAGAAAAAATTTATTCAAGAAAATCCTTATAATGTTGGTCTAGATGCAGCGATACTTATGAACCCTCAAGTGTGGGTAGCATCAGGTCATGTAGCTTCTTTTGCTGATCCATTAATTGATTGTAAAAAATGTAAAAGTCGTCATCGGGCTGATAAATTGATTGAAGATGCAACAAAAGGTGAAATATCTGGTGATGGATGGAGCAATGAAGAACTAGAAAGTTATATTACTGAAAATAAAATTAAATGTCCAGTTTGTGGAGCAACTGATTTTACTCCAATTCGTAAATTTAATTTGTTGTTTGAAACATCTATTGGTGTAACAGATGATACTAAAAATACTGTTTATTTGCGTGGTGAAACTGCTCAAGGAATTTTTGTTAATTTTAAAAATGTGGAAAGAAGCATGCGTCTTAAAGTACCATTTGGTATCGCTCAAACAGGTAAGGCTTTTAGAAACGAAATAACACCTGGAAATTTTATTTTTAGAACTAGAGAATTTGAACAAATGGAACTTGAATTTTTCTGTAAACCTAATACTGATTTAGAATGGTTCGGTTACTGGAAAAATTTCTGCATGGATTTTTTAAAAACTCTTGGATTAAATAAAGAAAACTTAAGATTTAGAGATCATGCTAAAGAAGAATTATCTTTTTATAGTAAAGCAACAACAGATATCGAATATTTATTCCCAATGGGCTGGGGAGAACTTTGGGGTATAGCAGATCGTACTGATTATGACTTAGGAGTTCATCAAAATCATAGCGGTGCTGATCTTCGTTATCTAGATCCAGAAACAAATGAAAAATATTTGCCATTTGTTATTGAACCATCAGTTGGCTTAGATCGTTTGTTTCTAGCGATATTAACAGATGCATATACTAAAGAAAGTGTTGAAGGAGAAGAAAGAGTAGTTTTAAAAGTACATCCAGCTCTAGCTCCATTTAAAGTAACGATACTTCCTTTAATAAAGAAAATTCATGCCGAAAAGGCTAATGATGTTTATGCATTGCTTTGCAAATATTTTGCATGTACTTATGATGAATCTGGTTCAATTGGTAAACGTTATAGAAGAAGTGATGCTATTGGAACACCATTTGCAATTACAATTGATGATAATACTTTAGAAAATGATACTGTAACTCTAAGAGATCGCGATACAATGGAACAAATAACATTAAAAATCGATGAGTTAGTAGATTATATTAATAGCAAAATTGAGTTTTAAGTATTGCTAAAAATATAAAAATTTGATAAAATGGGATAGTAGACTAGGGAGGAATCACGATGGGTCTTAACTTAAAAAAAATATTTACATACGATGGTGATGATGATAATTTAGTAGGTACTGAAGATGAATACTACAACATGAGTGAAGAAGAGGCCATTAAAGAAGCTGACAAATCTGGTAATAAGATGATTTTACTAGAGCCAAGAGCTTATTCGGAATCACAACAAATTGCTGATCACTTGAAAAATCGCAATAGTGTTGTAGTCAATTTAAAACGTGTAACTTCAGACCAAGCTAAGAGAATTATCGATTTTCTAAGTGGTGTTATTTATGCTATCGGCGGTTCTATGCAAAAAATTGGAGTTGGCATTTATTTGTGTACTCCAAAGAATGTCAATGTTCAAGGCAAAATAAGTGATGAGTCAGAAAAAGTAAGTAAGAATAATACTGATGAAGAATTAGATTGGTAATGTAGGGGTGGCCTTATGGTAAATAAGTTTAGTACAAGTATTCAAGGCTATAAAAAAGAAGAAGTTAATGATTTTGTTAAGGAAGTTACTAGAGAATATGAAAGTATGCTCAAGAAACTTAAAAATAGTTGTGAAGTTATTGAGTCTTTAAAAAATGAGCTAAAGCACTATAAAGATATTGAATCAACTCTTAATCGAGCAATTTTAGTGGCAGAAGAATCGACTTCTAATATTAAAAAAGCTGCATATGATGAATCAAAAGTTATTGTGGAAGATGCTAAAAGAAATGCAACAAAGGTTATCAATAATGCTTTACTCAAAGCTGAAAGAATAGAGTCGGAAGCTGAAACGTTAAAAAGAAAAGTTGCGGTTTATAAAAGAAGATTTAGAGATTTAATTGAAAATCAATTAGATGAACTAGAACAATTTGATGATCGTATTTGAGAATAAGTAGGTAATTAAGTTACCTTTTTCTTTTGAAAAAAAATTGATTATTTATTAAAATTATGATATATTCTTCTATGAAGATATCAAACGAGGACGGGATTAAATGAAAAAAAGAATAATAAGTGCCATTATAGCAATGATAATAGTAATTCCATTAATATATTTTGGAGGATATATTTTTACTATTGGAGTTTGTCTACTGGCGGCTTTAGCCTATAAAGAAATAATAGATTTAAAAAAGTCACATAATGAATATCCAATTGTAATGGTGTTTTTAGGCTTTTTTTGTATGGTAGCTTTTATTTTGTCTAATAATATAGATGCTTCCATTTATCAAGGGATAACCTATCAAATAATTACGATGACAATACTTTTCTTGTTATTGCCAACCATATTTTTCCCTAAAGAAAAATATAATACTAGAGATGCATTTTATTTAATCGGAGTTACCCTTTTACTAGGAATGGTTTTTAACATTTTTATTATTCTTCGTAGTAGAAATTTATTCGTATTTTTATATTTATTAATAATTCCAATGGTAACAGATATATTTGCCATGCTTGGAGGCAAATATTTCGGTAAAAATAAGATGTGTCCTAATCTTAGTCCTCATAAAACTTGGGAAGGTTCAATAAGTGGTTTACTTTTTGGGGCAATTATTAGTCTTATTTTCTATAGTATTTTTATTGGTTCATTAAACATTCAAGTAATTTTAACGACAATTGCATTATCAATAGTTGGTCAAATGGGAGATTTGGTCATGAGCAAAATAAAAAGAGAAAATGAAATTAAAGATTTTTCAAACATTATGCCAGGGCATGGAGGAATACTAGACCGTTTGGATAGTATAATATTTGTTTTTTTAGCATATATGTTTTTACTTATTGTTTAGTTAAGGAGGAATGAGTATGTGGTTTATTTCGTTACTAGTTTTAATATTCATATTGGGAATTATAATTTTAGTTCATGAGTTTGGTCATTTTATTTGGGCAAAGATGTTTAAGGTTCATATCTATGAATTTTCAATTGGTATGGGGCCTATTATTTTTACTCATAAGGGTAAAAAAGATAAGATAGATTATAATATTAGAGCTATTCCAATCGGTGGTTTTGTATCGATGGCTGGTGAAGTATATGAAGATGATGAAAAGATAGATAAAAAGTCATTCATGTGCAATAAACCTTGGTGGCAAAGAATAATCATTTTAGTAGCGGGAGTTGCTAATAACTTTATTTTGGCTTTACTCTTATTATTCTTTAGTGCTCTTATTTGGGGAGCAACTATTTCTTTACCGGAAGTACGTGAAGTTGTTGCTGATTCGCCGATGGCGGAGGCTGGTATTGTTGCTGATGATAAGATTTTAGCAATTAATGGTCGCAATGTATCTAATTGGGATACAGCTCAAATTTTACTTATTATGGAAAGTAAAGATAATACTTATACATTTACAATTGAACATGAAAATGGCGATGTTGAAGATATCGATGTCATTCCTGAGGTAAGTAAGGGAGAAGATGGAATCGAAACTAAGACTTTTGGAGTTTATATTAAAACTGAAGAAGTTCATGGTTTCCTTGATTCTTTAAAATATGCCTTTAGTAAATTTGGTAGCATAGTTCATTCAATGGCTTTAACAATAGAAGGACTATTTACAGGTAAAATTTCACTTCAAGCATTATCTGGTCCAGTTGGTATGTATGAAGTTGTCGATCAATCAATTGGTTATGGTATAAGTTATATGCTTTATTTGGTGGCATTCTTATCAATTAACGTCGGATTTATCAATATTTTACCATTCCCAGCATTTGATGGTGGTAGAGTATTATTCTTAATCATCGAAAAGATTAAAGGAAGTCCAGTTAATTCTAAAGTAGAAAATATTTGCCATATGATTGGATTTTTCTTACTAATCTTACTTATGATTTACATTACTATTCAGGATATATTCCGTTTCTTTTAAAGGAATGTTGAATTATCCTTTTTTCTTTGATAAAATTATTTTAAGGAGGTAGTGTTCATGAGCAAATTTTGTTCGAATTGTGGTAACGAATTAGGAACAGATACTAATTTTTGTAGTAAGTGTGGTGCTAAAATAAATAATGATTTTGGAAATAATTATGCATCTCTAAATAATGATTATCCAAGAATACCTGAAAGAAACATTGTTACTTGCGTCATACTATCAATATTAACATGTGGTATATATGGAATATATTGGTTTATTTGTATGACTGATGAAGCTAATGCTATTAATCATGAAGATGGTGTAACTGGTGGTATGGCTTTCTTATTTACAATACTAACTTGTGGAATTTATGGAATATATTGGGCTTATCGCATGGGCCAAAAAATAAATGAAGCCGGCAAATTACATAATAAACCGACCGGTGATAATGCTATTCTTTATCTTGTTTTATCTATCTTTGGATTAGGTTTAGTTAATTATTGCTTAATGCAAAATGATTTGAATAGGTTTTCAAAATAATGATTAAGTATTCTAAGATGAAATTGATTTTAATATTAATTTCATTTTTAATTATCTATTTTATTTTGAGTGAATTATTAGATGTCGGTATTCCTTGCTTATTTTATGAAATTACAGGATATTATTGTCCGGGATGCGGTATTACAAGATTATTATTTTCCTTACTTAAATTAGATTTTTATCAGGCATTTAGGTATAATCCCTTGATATTTATTTTAATTATAATTACAGTTATTTATTGGTTAGTAAAATTTATATTAAAGAAATTTATGAATATTTCAATAGAGATCCCTAATTATGTTTATTATATTTTACTTGTAATTGTAATTATTTTTGGAATATTACGAAATATTCCGATGTTTGACTTTTTAAGTCCCACAGAATTGTAGATAAAGTTAAATTATAATTGGTTTAACTTTTTTTCTTGGGATTTTGTTTAAAAATACTTGTAAAATAGCATAATATTTGGTAGAATTTAAATTGCTGTAAATGCAAAAAAATAAACATCAATATGGATTATTTTTACAAGTGCCGTTATGGTGTAAAAATAAGTTGAAGTATTGAGAAGTTAAAACGAAGGAGGGAATTTATTTATGGCAGTAGTTTCTATGAGTTATTTATTAGAAGCTGGAGTTCATTTTGGTCATCAAACTAAAAGATGGAATCCTAAAATGAAAGAGTATATTTTTACATCTAGAGATGATATTTATATTATCGACCTAGAAAAAACAAAAGCATGTCTTGAAGAAGCATATGCAGAAATTAAGACAATTGCTGAAAATGGAGGTAAGTTCTTATTTGTTGGAACTCGTAAACAAGCTGGAGATGTTTGTGTTGAAGAAGCAACAAGAAGTAATTCTTACTATGTAACTGAAAGATGGTTAGGTGGAACACTTACAAACTTCCGTACTATCAGAAGAAGAGTTAAGAGATTAGAAGAAATCGAAAAAATGGAAGCAGATGGTACATTCGAACTTCTACCTAAAAAGGAAGTTATTGGACTTAAGAAAGAATATGAAAAATTAAATCGTGTTCTATGTGGTATTAGAAATATGGAAAAACTTCCTCAAGCAATTATTGTTGTTGATCCTAAAAAAGAAATCAATGCAATTAAGGAAGCTAGAAAATTAAGAATCCCAGTATTTGGAATTGTTGATACTAACTGTGATCCTGATGATGTTGACTATGTTATTCCAGGTAATGATGATGCAGTAAGATCAATTAAAGTTATGCTTGGTGTACTTACAAATGCTATTTGTGAAGCAAATGGTCTTGAATTAGTTGATTATGTTTCTGAAGATGATAAGAAAGAAGATAAAGAAACTAAGAAAGAAAAAACAGAAGTAAAACAAGAAGAAATTAGAGAAGAAGTAAAAGTTGATGAAACTGTATTAGAAGAAATCAAAGAAATGGAGAAAGTTGATGAACTTGAAGCTAAAACTTTAAGTGAACTTAAAAAGTTAGCTAAAGAAAATAAGATTAAAGGTTATTCAACAATGAAAAAAGACGAATTAATCGAAATGTTAAGTAAATAAGGAGGAAATTTATGGAAGTTACTGCAAGTATGGTTAAAGACCTACGTGAACAAACTGGAGCAGGAATGATGGATTGTAAAAAGGCTTTAGCAGAAACTAATGGTAATATGGAAGAAGCTGTTAATTGGCTTCGTGAAAAAGGTATTGCTAAATCTGCAAAGAAAGAAAGCCGTATTGCTGCCGAAGGTCTTGCTAACATTTATGTAGATGGTAATAAAGCAGTTATTTTAGAAGTTAATAGTGAAACAGACTTTGTTAGTAAAAATGAAGAATTTAGATCAATGATTGACACTATTGGTAATACTTTACTTAAGAGTGATGTTAAAACTATTGATGAAGCAAAAGAATTAGCAACTGATGAAGGTACAATTGGAGAATTAATTGTTAATAAAACTGCTAAGATTGGTGAAAAACTTTCTTTCAGAAGATTTGAAATTGTTACTAAAAGTGATGATGAATATTTTGGTTCATACATTCATATGGGAGGTAAAATTGCATCTTTAACAGTTATTAAAGGCGCAAATGCTGAAGTTGCTAAAGAAGTAGCAATGCAAGCTGCTGCAATGAAACCTTTATATTGTTTTCCTAGTGAAGTTCCAGCAGATGTTTTAGACAATGAAAGAACTGTTCTAAAAGAACAAGCTATGAATGAAGGAAAACCAGCAGATATTGCAGAAAAGATGGTTGAAGGAAGAATTAAGAAATTCTATAAAGAAATTTGCCTTGCTGAACAACCATTTATTAAAGATGGTGATGTATCTGTTGAAAAATACGTAACTAACAATGGTGGAGAAATAAAAAGAATGATTCGTTATGAAGTTGGTGAAGGAATGGAAAAACGTAATGATAACTTTGCTGAAGAAGTAATGAATCAAGTGAAAGGTAACTAAGTCAACTTTAAAAGTTGACTTTTTTTGACAAAAAAATTGTATTTGTCTTTAATAATGGATGATTTTAATGCTATAATAAAAATGGTGAAGTAATACCATGAAAAAAATTAATGTAAAAAATGAAAAGTTATTTAAGAATAAATGGCAAATGATAATTTATTGTATATTATTTATAATTTTGATCGGCGCTTTTATTTATCTTGGAACACTTGATTACGATGAATCATTACCAGATAATGAGCAATTTGCAGAAGATTTTAGTCTTGTAAGTGAAGATAATGTTTTTAAGTATGTAAATGCTACAGATGCTTTAATGGTTGCTAATGGTACAAAAGGAATTGTTTTATTTGGAACACAGAATGAATGGGTAAATTATTATGCCCATATAGTTAATAAAGTGGCTAAAGAAGTTGGTATTGATACCATTTATTATTATGATTTTGTAAGTAACAGACAAGATAATAATGGTACATATGAGGCTATTGTGGAAAGTTTGAGTGATTATGTAACATATAATGATTATGGAACACCTGAAATTTATGCTCCGTCATTACTTGTTGTTAGTGGTGATGAAGTGTTGCTATTTGATACTGAAACGTCTTTTGTACGTGGAGATATTGCTCCGAGTGAATACTGGAATTCCTTTAATGAATCAGCCAAGATGCAGGAATTACGAAATGTATTTACAAAATATTTAGAAAGTTGAGGTGCATATGGATAATACGAAGAATGTTGTTGGTTTAATATTTTTCATAATTATATTGTTACTTTTTGCAGTTGGTGGTTATTTCTTTATGAATTATATGCTAGATGATTTTTCTAAGGAAAGTAATGATGATAATGGGATTACTGAATTAAGAGAAATTAGAATTGATGCAACGAAAGATTATATTTATTATGAAAATAATGAAGATATTTTACCTGAGGAACATATTGAAAAACAAGATGTAATTATTAATATTAAAGGTTTTGAAAACATCAATGAATCTTTGGAGCAAGAACTTGCTACATATGATGAAGAAATGTTATCTATCGATGAGGCGACGATTCCTGAAGGTGAAGTTTGTACTAACGAAGCAAATCTTTATAGTTTTCCGTATCGGGAATATCAAGATACAGTTTTTGGAGATTATATTAGTTTAGTAATAAATGATTTTACTTACAATTGTATAAATGGTAGTAGAATAGAAAATATTAAAGGTTATGTAATTGATAAAAATACTGGTGAATTAATTACTGAAGAGGAGTTGTTAAGTGATTTTGGAATAACTGAAGAAGAAATACTTACTCAAATAAGAGAAAGACTAAATGATACCCAAGTTTTAGATGAAGGTACCCAAGTAATCGATATTGATGGAACAATAAGTGATATTCAAAATGGAGAATATGGTACTGTTAAATCATTAAGTATTAGTAAAACTGGTGAATTAGTTATTAATTTTATTGTAAAATCGAATGTAATAAATTATAATGATAGTATAGAATTAAATTAAGAAGGAGAAATGTTATGGACTCAGCAGAGAAAAAAATGGGGCAAACAATTGAAAGTTTAAAAAATAAGTTATTGAATATTAGAGCAGGTAGAGCTAATCCAGCGATGTTAAATGGCGTAATGGTTAGTTACTATGGAACACCAACTCCAATTCAAAGTGTTGCTAATATTACTGTACCTGAAGCAAAACAATTATTCATTAAACCATATGATCGGAGTACATTAAAAGATATTGAAAGAGCAATTAATGAAGCTAATTTAGGTATTGCTCCAACGAACAATGGAGAAATGATTATTCTTACTATTCCCGATTTAACGGAAGAAAGAAGAAGAGAATATGTTAAACAAGCCAAGGCGGTTGGTGAAGAAGCAAAGGTTGCATTAAGAAATATTCGTCAAGATGCTAATAATGAAATTAAAAAGTGCGAATATCCCGAAGATGAAGAAAAAATGTATTTGGATGAAATTCAAGAACTTATTACTAAATATAATAAATTAGTTGATGACGAAATAAGAGAAAAAGAACAAGAATTAATGCAAGTTTAACTAGTATTATATAATAAAATAAGAAAATGTTTCTCGCTCTCGGGTGGTGCGAGTAATAAATTATCCCGAATGAAAATATTTAGAGAATCCTATTTTGTGATAGGGTTTTCTTTTATTTTGGGTTATATGATTATAGATGTGTTAGAAGAAATGATGTATAAAGAATTAAATGAATTTAAGATGATATTTAATTATAATTTTATTTTTTGTTAAGTTAAAAAATTCATTAGAAATTATTTTAAGAATTTGATAAAATAGTTATAGAAACAAGTAGCTATAAAATATGGCGTAAGTCCAGTTTTATAGCTATTTTTTTAAAAAACGGTGGTCATATGAAAAACATCGGAGAATACATCGTATGTCGTAAAGAAACTTGTAAAATCATTGATATCCAAGATGATTATTATGTCTTAGAACCAATTAATGATAAAACATTAAAGATGAAAGTGCCAGTAAATTCCAAAATATTGCGAGATTTAATAAAAAAAGAAGATATCGATTATTACTTAAAGAAAATCCCTTCTGTTACAGCGATTAAAAGTAGTGATAGAATGATGGAAAATACTTATAAGGAATTAATGCAAAGTGGTACTTATGAAGATTTAATTAAAGTTATTAAGACAACTTATTTACGCAATGAAAAAAGAAAAAATAATAATAAAAAGATTAGTGACAAAGATGATTCATATTTTACTCAAGCTGAAAAATATTTATATTCTGAATTTAGTGTTGTTTTAGGTTTTAGTTTTGAACAAACCAAAGAATATGTTATTAATATGGTAAGTAAATACAATTAATCTTTAAAAAAATTCTTAAATATTATATAATAAATATATCAAAAATTTAAGGAGAGTTTTATTATGTTTGAATATATGGGAGATAGAATAAGTAATGCTATAAAAAATATCCGTGGCATGGGAAAAATTACTGAAGAAAATATTGCAGATGCCATGCGTGAAATTAGAATTGCTCTACTAGAAGCAGATGTTAATTATCAAGTAGTTAAAGAGTTTGTAGCATCAGTTAAAGAAAAGGCTTTAAATGCTGAAGTAGAAAAAAGTCTAAAACCAGATGAATTATTTTTAAAAATTGTTAAGGATGAACTTGTTTCATTACTTGGTGGAGATTATGTACCACTTGAAGTAAATAAAAAACCAACTATTTTAATGCTTGTAGGTCTTCAAGGTAGTGGTAAAACAACAACTGCAGGAAAGCTAGCCAATTATTTACGTAAGAAACATGCAAAGAAGCCAATACTTATTGCTGGAGATATCTATCGACCTGCAGCTATAGAACAACTTAAAACTATCGGTAAAGAACTAAATGTACCGGTATTTAGTGAAGAAAATAAAAGTGTAGTAGAAATTGTCCAAGATGGTCTAAATTATGCTAAGGATAATAACTTTGATTATATCATCATCGATACCGCCGGAAGATTACAAATAGATGAAGCCTTAATGCAAGAATTAAAAGATATTGATTCTACTGTTCATCCTGATGAAAAAATCTTAGTAATTGATGGCTCAATGGGTCAAGATGCTATTAATGTTATCACTGGTTTCAATGATTCTCTAGAATTAACTGGTTGCATTCTTACTAAACTAGATGGTAATACCAAGGGCGGTGTAGCTCTATCAGTAAGACACTTAACGCACATCCCAATTAAGTTTGTAGGAAATTCTGAAAAAATGGATGGTTTATCAGAATTTTATCCAGAGAGAATGGCTGAACGTATCCTTGATATGGGAGACATTCTAGAAATAGTTTCAAAAGTTGAAGATGTTATTGATGAAGATGAGGCTAAAAGACAAGCTATAAAAATGAAAAAGGGAACATTTGACTTAGAAGATTTCCTAACTACTTTAAAACAAATAAAAAAATTAGGACCACTTGAAAATATTTTAAAAATGCTTCCTCAAGCTAGAAAAATGGGACTTAATAATGTTTCAATTGACCCAAAAGACCTTGCTCACATAGAAGCCATAATCCAATCGATGACTAAGGAAGAAAGAAGACACCCAGAAATACTTAAAGCCACTCGTAAGCAAAGAATTGCTAAAGGTAGTGGTAGAAGTGTTGAAGAGGTAAATAGACTCCTAAAACAATTTGAAACAATGAAAGATATGATGAAAAAACTAAATAGTGGTAACTTAAAAATGCCTTTTTAAGTTACTTTTCTTTATCCCAAAACTTGGAAGTGAAATACCCCAATTTATGGAAGTAAAAAGCCCCAAAATGTGGAAGCAAATTACCCCAATTTATGGAAATAGGTATGTACAATTTTAAAAAAACAGTATATAATTAATACAGGAGGCAAATTAGAATGGATTATATAAAAAGAATTGTTGATAAAGAAATAGAAAAAAAGCTAAGGACTTCTGGAGCAGTAGTTATTCGTGGACCTAAATGGTGTGGCAAAACCACAAGTGCTAAACAATTTGCTAAAAGTATTTTGGAAATGCAAAATCCTGATACCGAAGATAACTATAAGGAACTAGCCAATATTAAACCATCTATACTGTTACAAGGAGAAAAGCCAAGATTAATTGATGAATGGCAACTAGCTCCAAAACTATGGAATGCGGTTAGATATGCTGTTGATACCGCTGGTGATGTCAATCAGTTTATTTTAACTAGTTCGGCAACTCCTGTTGAAGACCCTACCATGCATAGTGGAGTAGGTAGATTTTCATTTGTTAATATGAAACCATTATCTTTATATGAAAGTGGGGAATCAAATGGTGTCATTTCTTTACAAGATTTATTAGATGAAAAAACTAATATCGATGGTAAACAATCTAATTTATCTTATGAAGATTTGGTCTATGCTTTATGTCGGGGAGGCTGGCCAAACTCCTTGAAAATGTCAAAAGAAGATGCATTAGAAGTAGCACCAAACTACCTAAATACTTTAGTCAACTCAGATATTTCTAGAATTGATGGAGTTAATAGAGATCCTCAACTTGCTAGTATCATATTAAAGTCATATAGTAGATTAGTATCTACCATTGGTACAAATGGAGCATTATTTGAAGATATTAAAGCAAACTATGGTGATATATCAGAAAAAACAATTTCTGATTATCTTAATGTTTTAAAAAAATTATATATTATTGAAGAAATATCGGCTTGGAATCCCAATATTAGAAGTAAAACAACGATTAGAACATCTCCCAAAAAGATGTTAATAGACCCTTCTTTAGCAGTTGCAGCCTTAGGTTGTTCATATAATGAATTATTATTAGATGTAAATACTTTAGGTTTATTATTTGAAAATTTAGTAAATAGAGATTTAAGTATCTATGCGGGATCTATCGGTGGAACATTAAATCATTATAGAGATAGATATGGATTAGAATGTGATAATGTAATTCATTTTAAAAATGGTAAATACGCCTTAGTTGAAGTCAAATTGAGTAAAGAAAAAATAGAAGAAGCCGAAGAACATTTATTAAAATTAAAAGATTTAATTAGTCAAAATCCCAAATTAAAAGAACCAACATTTATGATGGTTATCACCGCAACAAAAACTGCTTATAAAACGGAAAATGGTATATTAGTGGTACCTATTGGTTGCCTAAAAAATTAACATTACCCTCCGCTTTTCGCCAAAAGTGAGTGAAAATACCCTCAGCTTTTCGCCAAAATATTGACAGTATATTATGATTATGATTCATATAAACTTTTCTTAAATGATACGGGAATCCTTTGTAATTTGGCGCGTATTTCAAGTATTGATGTATTAATGGATAATGACTTAGATTATAAAGGTGTTTTAGTTGAAAATTATGTTGCTACTGAATTATTAAAAATGGGCTTTGATTTATGTTATTGGAGTAGAAAAGATAAAGCATCAGGTTCATCAGAAGTAGATTTTATAATTCAAAATAATAGTAAAATAATACCAATTGAAGTAAAAGCAGGTAAAGATATGAAATCAAAATCATTAGAAGTATATAATGAAAGATATAATCCAGATTTAATAATTAAAATATCTGCCAAAAACTTTGGTAAAAAAGATAATTTAAAAACGATTCCCTTATATGCGACATTTTGTTTAAAAGAATTAAAAGAGAGTTAAAGGCGAGTTAACTCTCTTTTTAAGTGAGATTTAAATGAATCTAAACTAGATGTGGGAATAATGCCTAGTTTTAATATTTCTTTAAAGTAACTTTCTGAATCTTTTCTCAAGTCTATAACCATTATTTTTTTTAAAAGATAAAAAGCATAATCTGGATTTTCTTTATATATTAAATATAATTCAATAGCAAAGATATAACCAATTATATAAATGAAATCATAGGAAGGATGTACTCCAATTATTTCTTCTAGTTCTTTTGTATTTGAATGCTTTGTAAGAAATTCAAAGAAAGTTTTTATATCATTAGTATCATTATTACTATAAGTTTTAATTGATTTTAATATTTGAAGTTCTTTATTTAATAGAAAGGCATTTTCACAAGTTACATCCCAAAATTCACAATTGGAAGCAATTGCTTTTTTGCCAAGAGTAGTATCTTTAGTATAATATTCTGTACATAATAATTCAAAAAAAGTACTGATTAATTCATGAAAAGCATATAAAGAGGTTAGTAAAGTGCCACTGTAGTTAGTTAGAAATTGAATGCCATGACCGTATTCATGAGCCATTGTAGCGACATCTGCAAATTCATTTCTCTTTTCAATTCTTAGATAAAATGATTTATCAAATGGTAAATACATGCAGTCGGCATAAAAACTTAATTCATATTGTCCATCAACAAAGTAAGCATTTTTCCTTTGTCTATATAATTTTAAAAATAATTGGTATATTTCTTTAGATGTAGCATTTTTGAAAAAGTCATGGGTTAATTCTAATAAATCATTATTTGTTAAAATAAGATCTGGATAGGGATAATACGGCATATCATCATCAACATGTTTGGCTAAGTTTTCACATAAAGGCCAGAGATTTTGACTGCCAATTAAACTTTGATATTCAGAAAATAAACATTCTTCGAGAGTTTCAAGAATAGTATAAGGTTTTATTAAATAACTTTTAATTGTTTTTATACTTTCTTCTAATTCTTCTTTTTTATCTTCACTTACTTTTCCTCGTAAACTTTCAAATTCTTTTAGTCTTTTTCTTAGTGCTTCATAATACATTGTAATCCCTCTTTTTGATATGTTTTTTATATTAACACATATTTAGAAAAAAACAAATAGTATTTTGAATGTCGATTTTTGTCGGACCCTTTTTCTTGCAATTACATTTATTTACCATTAGAATAATTAACCGTTACCTTTAGTGGAAGTCTGCTTTTCTTTGCCGGATTCCGGCTTCAGGGGGTTTTCTTCGGGAGATCAGGATGAAAGCGAGGCGAGGTTATGAATGATAATGATTTTTGTCTAGTAATAATAATTGTGGTTCTTGCTTTAATCGGCAAGATAAACGAAAAAAGACGCTAAATAGCGTCCTACCCAAAAGTAGGCGTTACCACCACTAAAGGTAACACTTACATGTATAATATATCAAAATAACAATCTTTATGCAACATTTTTTTGAAAATAAATAGACATATTTATAAAAATTTAGTACAATATCTATAAGATAGGTGATAATAGTGCAAAAGGTTACGAAAAGAAATATTGCTTTAGCAATTATATTTTTATTAATATTAGTGGTAGTTGCCTTGCTTATAGGTAATTTTACTTATTCATTTTTAGGAGCAGATATTTCTGATGATGTAAATACCCAAGGTGAAACTACAGCATCCGGAGATACACTAATATTTAGTAGTGGTAATACCCTTTCTTTACATGCAACAACTGATAACTTTAATGCTACCAGTGGTAATTTAACAGATACTACTAATCCTTCAGTAAGACTTATAGCAAGTAGTAGAACAAATAATGCAACAGCAACATACTTTGCAGGAATTAGAATATATGAAAATACTTATACATATTCTAGTGGAACTACTGCCGAAGTAATACTGACAGTAAGAGATGAAAATGGTGCATTACTTGAAGCAAGTAGTGATGAACTTCCATATGTAACAGTAAATGATGTCTCAGGATTTGATATAACAGGCAAAACTGGAGCATTTAACATAGCGATAGACCATCCAATATCTACGACTTCATCAACCAATGGAACAACCCATACTTGGACATTTACTCTAACATTTGTAAATCTAGAAACCGACCAATCAATAAATGAAAATGCAAGTATTGATATGGAAGTTGTACTTCAACAAGATAGGATAACCATACCAACGTTTGCAGAGATATGTAGAGAAGAAAACTCTAATACTTTAGCCTGCAAAGTTGCAACAAATTATACAGAAGATGGCGAAAACGGACTTTACTATCATGATGGGGTAGGAACCTACACAAATGCTAATCAAGAAGCAGGAGATAATTCATATAGATATGCAGGAGCAGACCCAAATAATTATGTGTGTTTTGGGTCAGATGAAGAAACATGTCCGGCAGAAAAATTATATCGAATTATAGGAGTATTTGATGATGATAAAGATGGTAATTATCAAATAAAATTAATAAAGGCTGATTATACAACAAGTGAAATGTTGGGTACAAACGGTAGAGATTATTATGGGACATATTCATATAGTACATCAAATTATAAAGGAAGTATGGATACAAGTACAATAGCAGGATATAGATGGAATTATGATACTAGTATAAGTTCAATGGGTTCAAATAACTGGACAACAAGTGAATTTAATACGATAAATTTAAACACAAATTATTGGAATTATTTGGGTTCAACATGGCAAAATTTGATAGCAACAACAACATGGTATTTAGGAGGAATGACATCAAGTAGTAATACAGCAAAAGAATTTTATGATGGCGAAAGAAATAATGTAGGATACAGTAGTAACCCAACATCATATCGTGATGAAATAGGCTTAATGTATCCAAGCGATTATGGCTATGCAGCAAATCCTGATGCATGGACAACAAATTTGAGTTCATATAGTAATTCAACAATAAATGCAAATAATTGGCTGTATATGGGAGCAATTGAATGGACAATAACTCCGCATTCATCGGACAGTCGCAACGTGTTTAGTGTGCTCGACGACGGCTACTTGTACTACAACATCGCGAGCTGCGGGTATGCCGCTAGACCGGTTTTTTATCTGAAATCTAATGTAGCATTACAAGGAGGAAGTGGAACTGAAAGTGATCCGTATCGCCTTGCAGTGTGATGACCTTTAAGCCTCCGCCGGCGGCTCTTAATCCGCCCGGAGGCCGC
>DVHV01000041.1 GCA_018711775.1 Candidatus Onthocola stercoravium
ACTAATAATTTTAAAATTATTAGTTATTTAGGCATTTGACTATTTAAAACAAAGTCCAAGTAACAATCACTGCATAAAGGAATATATTCCACATTATCATGTTCACCATCAATTACTACTTCTTTACCACTATAAATATATTTACCATTTACTCTTCGAGCATTAAACATTGCTGTCTTACCACAAGAACAATTAACAGTTAATTCATGCTTTTCATCACTTCTAGCAAGTAACTGCATGCTCCCTTCGAATAAATCGCCCTTAAAGTTGCTTTTTAAAGCATAACATACCACATTAATATTATACTTGTGAGCAATAAACCATAACTCATTTATCTGTTTTTTTGATAAAAATTGAGCTTCATCTACTAATATGAATTGCATATATTTATATCTATTAAAATATTTCTTACTTAGTAAACTGGCACTTTTAGGAAGCAATAAATCACATTTAATATTTTCTCCAATTCTTGTAATTACTGTATCTCCACCTTTAGTATCAACTTTCGGCTTAATTAAAATAACTTTTAATAAATACCGAGAATAATTGTAGTGGTCTTGAATTAACTTAGTTGTTTTACCAGTTTCCATTGTGCCATAATATAATGTTAACTTTGCCATACTACCCTTCACCATCAAAATTATAACATGAAAAAAACAGTAAAACCATTTTAAGTTAAATTTTTTAAAAAATTTTTACTGTTTAAGTAAAGGCCTGTGTATCTTTCGTAATACATATCTAAAAATTTATTAATTACATCTTTTATATCATCTTCTATTTTTATATTACTGATACTTTTAATATTGACGTAATAATACATCCTTAACATCTTTATTACTTTCTTATCGACGATTACTTCATTAGTTAAACAATTAAGACAAATAAATCCCCCTTTATCGGCATCAATCGTTGCAATACCAGTTTTATTGCCACACATAACACATTCATCTAGGCTAAATAATACTCCTAATTCCGCTAAATATTTTATTTCTATGATGTTAGTTATAACTAAAGGGTCTAGTCCTTCTTCAATTTTTAATACAGCATTAATAAAATCATCATAGATTTTTGGGCTATTACTTTGTTTAATTACTTGATGTGTAAGTTCAGTTAAATAACTTAAATAACTAATTAAAATTATATCCTCTTTTATTCTTTTTAAAGGATTGATAATATCGGCACTAACGAGAGTTGAAAGTTTTCCTTGTTTTAAGTAAATGTTAAATTTAGCAAATGTAAGTCGCATTGTTGAAACTCTATTTTTACTCTTAAGACTCTTAGCACCCTTACACATTATTCCAATAACTCCATAATCAGACGTAAATACATTAATTATTTTACTAGTTTCTCCATAAGGAGTCTCACTTAATATAAAACCTTCAACTTCTGTTAACACCATTAACCCTTCTTTGCATATTTTTTATATTCTAAATAATCTTCAACCTTACCACTTTTTTGAAACTTCTTCCATAGTTCTTCTTTTTTCAATTTAATCACCGTCCTAATTATATATTGGGTGATTAATTTAAATTTTATTCATTATCTACAAAACCTAATTCAACTAAATACTTTTCTTTTTCTTTCCAATTCTTAATTGCTTTAACAAATAACTCCAAATAGACTTTCTTACCTACTAATTCTTCAATTTCCATTCTGGCAATTGTCCCCACTTGTTTTAATCTACTACCATTCTTACCAATAATAATTTTCTTAATACTATCCCTATCAACAATAATATCAACTACTATATTTATAATATCTTTATGTTCTTCATACAAAGTAGTATAGCAAGTAATACTATGAGGTATTTCTTCTTCCGTTACTTGTAATAACTTTTCCCGAACAATCTCACTTACCATAAACTTTAAACTACTACTAGTGTAATAATCTTCTGGAAAATATTGAACTTCATCTTTCAAATATTTCTTTATTACATCAATTAAACGAGTTATATTATCATGAGTAAGTCCACTAGTTGGGACAATTTCTACAAATGGATAAATGTCTTTATATTCATCAATTATCTTAAGTAATTTAGCATTATTTATTTGATCAATCTTATTAAGTACTAATATAACTGGAATATCACTAGATTTTAACATTTCTAAAATAAACATATCTCCTCTACCGATACCTGCAGCAACATCTACAACAAATAAAATTAAATCGACATCTTTAGTTAGAGATAATGCTTGTTTATTCAATACTTTTCCGAGTCTATTTATTGGTTTATGAATACCTGGAGTATCAACAAATACTATTTGGTATCCTGGTTCATTATAAATTCCTTGAATTATATTTCTAGTTGTCCCTGATACATCACTAGTAATAGCAATTTTTTTATTAATAATAGCATTAACAAGTGTACTTTTACCAACATTAGGACGTCCTATAATACTGACAAAACCACTCCTCAAGGTAACACCTCCCTAAAATAAATCGATGATGTATGGAATAAAGATAAATAAACATATAATTGTAGCCATAATACCACTTACAAAAGCAGCGGCTGAAGCACAATCTTTAGCCACTTTAGCCAGTGGATGAATTTCTTTGGTAACTAAATCAACAGTTGCTTCAATAGCAGTATTTAAAAGTTCTACTGCTAATACTACTACAAGAGCAATGATAATTATTGCCCATTGATTAAATGAAATGCCAAGGGCTAATCCAAGGATAATTGCTAATATTGTCCCAGCACCATGAAGCCATAAACTTTGTTCATTACGGTATCCATGGGCTAATCCTTGCACTGAATACTTAATACTATCTAAAAATCTTTTAAAACTCATCTTTTTATGAGCGTTTTGTTTCTTCGAATTCATCTAATACCAACTCCTGCTTCGAAAACATTTCTTTTTCTTCTTTTTCACCCTTAGTGTGATCATATCCTAGCAAATGAAGTAAACCATGTACAACTAAGAAAGATAATTCTCTTACTTCACTATGACCATATTCCTTTGCTTGTTGTTGCATTCTAGGAATAGAGACAAAAATCTCACCAAGCTGCCTTATATTATAGCAAAGTTTATTATTATCTTCAAATGCAAATGATAAAACATCCGTAGTTCTATCAATTCCCCGATATGTTTTATTTAATTCATGCATTTTTTCATCATCAATAAATACTATACTAAATATCGAAGAGTCAACACCCTCCATTTCCAAAGTCTTATTAATTATCTTATCTAAATAACTATAATCAAAGTTACATCCATATTCATCAACAATCTTAAATTCATTCATTATAAATTTATTACCCCCGTTACATTTAATATATAAAATATTATAACCAATATTATAATAAAACAAATTAAATTGTAAATACCATCACGCTGAAAAATTCTTGGTAGATGATCTTTTATAGCACTTAAACCAATATAAAGTAAAAAACCAATCAATCCTCCGACAACATTTAAAATTATATCATCGACATCAAAACTTCTCCCAATATTAAGTTGCACAAATTCGACAGTTACACTAACTAGAAGAGAAATAATAATCGGTGGTACAACTGTCTTAGGTTTAATATAACTTGAAACAATTAAACCAAATAAAACAAATGCCATAATATTGCCAAATACATTAAAGATAAAGAGTCTACTACCTACTTCATAGCGAAATATTTCTTGAAAAGGAATAATGTTAAATCCACTATTAGAATTCATTTCGACCTTAGTTAATAATTGAAATAACAAGAAAATATAGCATATCGAGATAATCATTAAAAATTCGCGATAAAAACTAATTTTTTCACGATGTGTTCTTAAGTAAAAAAATCTAACTATAACAAGGGTTATGACAAATATTACTAAAATTGGCCAATTATCACTCAAAATTGATTCAATAGTGTTTAGAAACATATTATCGCATCCCTTCAGCATTCTCTTCTATTATGATTTCTTTTTCGGTACTTATTAATTCTTTCACTATTATAAATACTTCTATATCCATTGTACTATTATTTACTAATTTTTTCAAAACTTTTTTATCAATTATTTCATCAAATTCTCCGAGTGTTACTTCTATACTTTCTGTAGCCTTATTGATACCTACTTCTAAAGCCTCACTTTCACTATATGTTTTAATTATTTCTTCAGTCTCTTTTTGGGTCTCAATATATAAATTAAAATCAAATACATGCAAAATATTTTTTAAAGAACTATTAAATGTCGTAAATCTATTTCTTAAAATATTTTTTTTATTATCATTTACTTCCCAGACTATATTATACTTTTTCTTACCGGTTTCAACATATTCTTTATATTCTAATGGTATTGAAACAGATGCCGTATACCAAGTGGTTGCAAAAACTCTACCACTAGCACAAGTATATCTTTTATTTTCTTCATTATAAGTAATAACCCCACTAACTAATGTATCTCCCTCTCTTACATAATCATTAATGTTTACTTTAACCTCTCCATCACTAACTAAAATATCATTTATAACTCCTGATTTAGTAGCCACTAAATCACATACTTTATCTTCTTTACTAGTATCGGTAATAATACGTTCTTCGACCCGAACATTAATAACCATACCATCAACATCAAATTCCATCCAATCAAGTTTGTCGGGATATTTATCCAAGATTTCTTGTCTTATTTTATCTAATTCATTATAACTTTTTTTAAAACTTAAAACAGTAATCCCATATTCTTCAAGTTCATCTTGAATAATGTCTCTTATTTCTTTATTTTCATGAATAACATTAATTTTTACAACTAAATTACTAAGAATTAAAAATAAGCAAATACCTAATACTAAACATATAACAAAAATATAATTTTTCTTTAATTTATTTATTACTTCATAAATACCAGTTACATTAACTATCTCAAATTTATAACTAACTAAGTACTTATTTAATTTATCTAAATATTTATCTTCTATTTTTAAATATACATAATTATTTTCATATTTTATATCCAATATTACAATATTTAAATATTGAACTTTATTTATAAATCTATAATAATCCTTACATTTACTTCTAACCCAGATAATTTTTTTATTCATAACTAAATTCCACCTTACCTATAATACCTTTAATGAGGATTTCATTAGGTAACATTCTAGTTATAAATAAATTATCTCCAGTTACTTCTATTTTAAATGTTTCCATTTTTAACACTATTTTCTTACTTGATAAACTAACTAACTCTTGATAA
>DVHV01000003.1 GCA_018711775.1 Candidatus Onthocola stercoravium
AATAAACCAACGAATAATATTTTAATACCTTATACCACTTAAATCAAATTTCTATAACTAAGTTCCCATATTAAAAGATACGGGAACTTTCAATTTTATTCAAGGATTTAGTAGAAAGTATTGATTTTTAGTAATTTTTTTGATATTCTATTAACAGTCATGGCGGAATTGGTGAAGTGGTTAACACGCCGGATTGTGGCTCCGGTATGCATGAGTTCGATCCTCATATTTCGCCCCATATGTGGGAAAATCAAACCTTTTGGTTTGTTTGATAGCAGAAAGCTAGGAATTTCAATAGGAAATCCTAGTTTTTTTGCATATTAAAGAAAGGTTTGATAGTATGAAATTTGAGAAAGTTAATATGCCATTAAATGAGAATTTATATAATAAGTTAAATAATATGTGCATATTTAATAATTTGGAATTAGAATATAAAAATGGAATTATATTTAGAGTGGCTGATACGAATGTTAATTTTATTGAGCCACATAGATTTATTATTAAAGTAAATGATATAGCATTAGTATTATTGTGTTATGATAATTTGAATTTATATTTGTATGATAAAGATATTGTAGTAAATGTGCCTTTATTAAAAGAATTGATAGAAAAAATTAGGAGTAAAAATTATGGGGCGTAGAAGATTTGGAGTTACATTATTAAGCACCCCAGAACATTATCTATTTAGTGAAGAAGAAGCAAAGGCAGTTTATTATAATTTAATCAAGTTTATAAAATATAAGTATGGAAATAGTAATTATGATTATAGTATTTTAGTTGGTTTATCTAATGTAGATGGAAAAAGCATTGACTATAAATATAAATGTAAAGGTGTTGGAAGACCTAGTTATGAGTTTATGCCTAAGAATAAAATTAAAGGTATTAGATATGTAAATTGGCATTTGCATATTATGGTTTGTGGTGCCCCATTAGGGACAATGGTTAGAGATATTGAAGATTATTTACAAAAAATATTAAATAAGAAATTAAGTAATGAAGAATTTGATAAAAAAGTTTATGATAGTCCGAATTTTAATAAGTATTATTTCAATGGCTATAAAAAAGAATTAGATGTGTTAATGAGTGGTTTGTTAAGAAAAAGAAAAAGTCCAAAAGAAAGAGTTCCTAAGTGTAGTTTAATAAATTTGAATGTTAATAGAAGAAAGACAAGAAATAGAAAAGAAGATTATGAACATATAATAAAATATATAGAGAAGCAAAGCATATTAAGTTATTTAATTGAAAGCGAAGGTTTTACAGTTGCTTATTTTGATATTGCTAGAAAATTGAATTTATTGGCAAAACCAGTTAGTAGAAAATGCTTTAATGTTAATAATTATAAGGGCTATAAGTAGCTTAAGTAAGTCTATTATAATAGAATTTATTAAATTATAAAAAAACATATAATATTAAAGAAAAAGATAGAAAAATAATAGTTTTTAATAGGAAATAATAGTATTTTTATTAAAAATTAGTAAAAGGAGTGTTGATAATGGTTAAGTTAAGTGTTAAGCAAGAATTAGCAATAAATGAATTGTTAAAAGGTAATAGCATAACCCAAAGTGCTAAAAATGTTGGAGTAAGTGAAGCAACATTGAATAGATGGATTGCTAATAGCGAGTTTAAAACAGTTTTAAATGAGAGAAAAAGTCTTATAGTAGATAATTGCATTGATAAGATAAATTTAATGGGAAATAAGGCTATAACAGTCTTAGATAATATATTGGATAATGATAGTGCTAGTGATAATGTTAAATTTAATGTATCAAAGAATATTTTAGAGATGATATTAAAATTTAATGAGCAAAGAAATATTATAGATAAAATGAAAGAATTAGAAGAATTATTGAGAGAGAAAGAGAGTGTTAATAATGGGTAGGTTAAATAGTTTAAATAATAAGTTAGATAAAATAAAAAGAACCATTAGCAATAATGGTATTTTAAGAATATATGTATGGATAGAGGAAGATAAACCAATAAGAGCAGATTTAATTTATAAGAAAGATGTTAAATATGTTTATTGTTATAGTATGAGAGAATATGTAGAATTTTTAAATAAGCATAAAGGTATAGAGATATTAAAATTTATTGGAGTAAAAAAGCCAAAGCCAGGAGATGTGGCTGTGGCATAATTATTTACTATCATTTAAACCATCTATATAGCTTTCTACTTTAGCTTTATTAGTAGCAGATAATTTATTGATTTTGTTAAGTAAAATAAAGTCATTATCAGAAATATTATTTGGTTTAACATCATCAATAGGCATATCATATTTAGTTCTGCATAATAAATAGTCAATAGATGTATTATAGTAGTTAGCAAGTTTAATTAACATATCAGAACTTGGGAAAACTCGACCAGTTTCATAAGAAGATATAGCTTCTTGGGTAATATTTAAGTCCATAGCAACTTTAGTTTGCAAAAGATTTTTACTATTACGAATTTGCTTTAAATTATTCTCCACGCGGTTATCCTCCTTTATATATAATTTTAAAATTATTAGAAATCAGTGATAGCAATATTAGTTATATTTATATAATTGATATTGTATATTTTGCCGAAATAATATATAATTATTTATAGTGAGGTGCGTTATGAAAGAAAAAATATTTTATTCAAAAGAGGTTAAACATTATGAGGGGTTAGGTATTAGAGAGGGAGCAAGTTGTATTGTTAGATTAACTAACTATGAATTACAGTTTTGTGATATTAAGAAAAGACCTATTTTAAAGATTAATTTAAAAGATATTAGTAATGTAGCAATTATTAGCGATAAAGAATTGATAGAAAAAGATAAAAGTGTTATAGGTCGCGGAATAGTTGGTAATGTATTATTTGGTGGTGCTGGTTTAATATTAGGTGGTTTAAGTGGCTTACAAAAGAAGCAAATAATACAAAATATTGATTATTTGGTAGTAAATTATAAAGTTAACGGCGAAGAAAAAGTGGTTAATGTATATGCTAATGAGGGTGTTATAGATAATACTTTTATGAAAGCATTAAATTATGCTGTTGATATTAGTAAGCAAGAATTAAAATGTCCTAAGTGTGGTGCTGTATATAATTTTAATGATTATAAATGTAAAAATTGTGGTACAGTTTTAAAAGATACAAAGAAATTAAAAGTATTTGTAGGTATTTTAGTTGGTGTAATATTATTTTTCGTATTGATAGTAGGAATTGCTTTGTCAGTTGGTGGTGGGAACCCAAGAGAGGTTAATGTAATTAGCAGAGTTACTAATGTTGATGTAGATAAGGCAGCAGAAATTAAAAACATATTAGAAGATATAGGTTTAGCTGAATTTGATGATATGGTAGCAGATAGCGAAATATTAGATGGCATTGAGGGCGAAGGATCTAAGGGGTATAGAATAAGAACTGATTTTAGTGATAATGTTATATTATATTTAGATAGTAATAATAATGTTATATGCGTAAGATTTGCTGATGAAGATTATTATAGAAATGGTAATGTATTAAAAAAATTTGAGTAGTCAGTAAAATAACGGCATATTAGTAGGTTTAAGGTAGTTTAGGTAATTTAGTATAAATTA
The DNA here is from genome assembly GCA_018711775.1 of Candidatus Onthocola stercoravium. GTDB lineage: Bacteria > Bacillota_I > Bacilli_A > RF39 > UBA660 > Onthocola_B > Onthocola_B stercoravium. Next base: position 3,556 of record DVHV01000003.1, read on the forward strand.
TATTGAGTTACCTTTTTTATTGAAATTTAAAGCGAAAAAATAAATATTTAATATATAATAAAGTTGGGTGGTAATGATGTGCGATTTTAATAAATTGAAAAATGGAATATTAGGTTTTATTATTGGAGATGCCTTAGGTGTTCCATTAGAATTTAAAAAAAGAGAAATATTTAAAAATAATAAAGTTACAGATATGATTAGTAGTGATAGAATCGGTGTAAAAGGTGTTTGGTCTGATGATAGTAGTATGGTTATTGCTACAATGAAAGCGATTATAGATAATAAAGGTAAAATAAACTATGAAAGTATTATGAATAATTTTATTTTATGGGTTTCAAATAAAAATTTTATTGCTATTGATAAAGCATTCGGCATTGGCAGAGCAACATTTTTTGCTTTAGGCAATTATTATAATAAAAGATATGAAAAGATAACTGATTGTGGTATGAAAGGTTTTAATTATAATGGTAATGGTAGTTTAATGCGAATATTACCTATTGCTTGCTATTGTTATTATAAAAAATTAAATGAAGATGAAATATATAATTTAGTAAAAGATGTATCATCATTTACCCATAGCCACGAAATAAGTATATTAGGGTGTTTTATATATGTGCTTTTAGTTATAGAGTTATTAAGTGGCAAAGAAAAAGTAAACGCTTATAGCAATATAAGAAAATATAATTATAGAAAATATTTTAGTTTGGAAAATATAAAGTATTATGATAGGTTGTTAAATAATGATATTAGTAAATTAGATGTAGATAGTATTAGTAGTATGGGTTTTGTTGTTGATACATTAGAGGCAGTTATATGGTGTTTTATGAATAATAATAGTTATGATAAATGTGTCATTGAAGCCATCAATTTAGGAAATGATAGTGATACTATTGGAGCATTAGTTGGTGGTTTAAGTGGTATTTACTATAATGATATAAACAATAAATGGTTAAATGATATTAAAAGAAAGAATTATTTGTTAGATTTATGTAATGATTTTTATAATAGTTTATTATGAAATTT
>DVHV01000042.1 GCA_018711775.1 Candidatus Onthocola stercoravium
AAATGCAAGAGCCTTTGATAGTGATCCAGATTATTATTTACTTTCATCTATTGAAAATAAAATTAGTAAAGATGATGAAGAAAATGATAAACCTAAATATGGAAAAGGAGATGTATTTACAAAGAGAACTATCAGAAAAAGTAAAAAGATAACAAGTGCAGAAAATGCTGAAGAAGCATTAAGGTATTCACTTAACAATCGTGGGTGTGTTGATTTTGAATATATGAAAACATTATATCCAAAAGAGGAAAGTGAAATCATTGATGAACTTGATAATTTAATTTATCAAGATCCTGAAAAGATAAATGATTTTAATTATGGTTGGGTAATAGCCAGTGAATATTTAAGTGGTAATGTAAAACAAAAATTAAATTATGCTAAAACAGTTAATGAGGATAATAAGTTTGATAGGAATATAGAGGCACTTGAAAGAGTACAACCTAGACCACTTGAATATGATGAAATAAGTATTAAATTAGGCTCTACTTGGATACCAGAAGATGTATATCATGAGTTTTGCTGTGAACTTTTAGATATTCCTAGTTGGAATAAGAGTCAACTAAAGATTAAATATGCAAAAGAGGTCAATACTTGGTTATTTCAAGCTAGTGGCTTATATGGATATGGAGTAAAAAATACAAGCACTTGGGGAACAGATAGAGCAGATGCTTTATCTTTAATTAAAAACTCTTTAAATCTACAAAGTGTAACTGTTTATGATAAGTTAGAAGATGAAAGGCGAGTTGTAAATCCAGTAGAAACTGCTAATGCTAGAGAAAAACAAGAGGCAATAAAGCAAGAGTTTAAAGAATGGATTTGGAAAGATGAAGATAGAAGAAATAGACTTGTAAAATTATACAATGAACAATTTAATTGTATGAAAGAAAGAGAATATGATGGTAGTCATTTAACTTTTGATGGTATGAATCCAAATATAGAACTTCGACCACATCAAAAAAATGCAGTTGCTCGTGTTTTATATGGTGGTAATACTTTACTTGCTCATGCAGTTGGTGCTGGTAAAACTTATGAATGTATTGCTAGTGCAATGGAATTAAAGAGATTAGGTATAGTTAGTAAGCCAATGTTTGTTGTGCCGAATCATTTGTTAGGTCAATGGGCTAATGAAATTTTAAAATTATATCCTACTGTGAATATATTAGTTGCAACACAAAAAGATTTTGAAAAAACAAGAAGAAAAAAACTTATGGGAAAAATAGCGACAGGAGAATGGGATGCAGTTTTAATTGCTCACTCTAGTTTTGGATTAATTCCTATGAGTAAAGAATACGAACAAAAACACATGGAAGGACAAATAGAAGAAGTAGTTAATGCGATTGAAAGAATAAAAGCAGAAACTAATGATAGTTTAAGTGTAAAGAAACTAGAACAAATTAAAACTAGCATGGATACCAAACTAAAATCGTTAATTGATAGACCAAAAGATGATGTAGTAACATTTGAAGAATTAGGTGTCGATGAATTAATTGTTGATGAGGCACACTTGTTTAAAAACTTACCTATGTTTTCTAAAATAAGAAATGTTGCTGGAATAAATAATAGTGAATCTAAAAAAGCAACAGATTTATTTATGAAGATAAGTTATGTATTAGAAAATAATGGTGGTAAAGGTGCAGTTTTTGCAACAGGTACTCCTATTTCTAACTCTATGGGTGAATTATTTGTAATGCAAAAATATTTGCAACTTGATAGATTGCGAGAAATGGGACTTGAACATTTTGATGAGTGGGCATCAACTTTTGGAGAAATTGTTAATAGTTTTGAAATTGCTCCAGATGGTAGTGGTTTTAGAACAAAAGCAAGATTTGCTCAATTTTTTAATATTCCTGAACTAATGACATTATTTAAAGAAATAGCTGATATTCAAACATCTAAAATGTTGGATTTACCAGTACCTAAATTAAAAGGAGGAGATTATAAAACAGTAGTTGCTCCAAAGAGTGAAGAACTTGCTGAATATGTTAATAAATTAGCAGAACGTAGTGAAATTATTAGGAATGGTTGTGATCCAAGAGAAGATAATATGCTTTTAGTAACTAATGATGGTAGAAAAGCAGCACTCGATTTAAGAATGATAGATTCTAGTATGCCAGATTTACCTAATTCAAAAATAAATATGGCAGTAGAAAATATTTATAGAATATGGTTAGAAAACAAAGAGGACAAGTTAACACAACTTGTCTTTTGTGATTTATCTACTCCTAAAAATGATGGTTCTTTTAATGTATATGATGATATTAAAAATAAACTTATTGCTAGAGGAGTACCAGCAGATGAAATCGAGTATATTCATAATGCAAAAACTAATCCTCAAAAATTAAAACTTTTTGAAGATATGCGAAATGGAACGAAAAGAATTTTGATAGGATCAACTTCTAAAATGGGAGCAGGAATGAATGTTCAAGACAAGTTAATTGCTTTACATCATTTAGATTGTCCATGGCGACCATCTGATATTGAACAACGTGAAGGAAGAATTTTAAGACAAGGTAATCAAAATGATGAAGTAGAAATATATCGTTATGTTACTGAAGGCAGTTTTGATGCTTACTCTTATCAATTAATCCAAACAAAAGCAACTTTCATTAATCAAATAATGTCTAATAGTAGTGGTGGTGGAAGAACTGCCGAAGATTTAGATAGAGATACACTTACTTATGCAGAGGTTAAAGCACTTGCTAGTGGTAATCCATTAATTCTTGAAAAGTTTAAAGTAGAAAACGAATTAAAACAATTATATTTATCTAAAAGTAGATATGATAAATCACATATTGAACTTGAGGCAAAATATAATACTGAATTACCAAGAGAACTAAAATATAAAAAGCAATATTTAAGTGGTCTTGAAGAAGATATAAAAAATGTAAAAGACTTGTCTGCTGATAATTTTGTAATTACTATTAGAGATAAAATTTATGATTCTAGAAAAGATGCTAGCACAAAATTTTATGAAAGTTTTTCTCTTTTAAAACCGAGAGAGGAAACTAAACTCGGCGAAATAAGTGGTTTTGATATTGTTGGTACTAAAGATGAATTGTGGTATAAGCCAGTTATTTATATAAAAGGTGCAGGAAAATATAAAGTTGAAATTAATAATACTGATGAAATAGGTAATATCTTAAAGTTAGAAAATATGCTAAAAAGTTTTGATAATAAAATTGGTACTGTAAAAGACCAAATTGCTTATACCGAAAAACAACTTATAGATTGCAAAGAAGAACTTGATAAACCGTTTACACAGCAAGAGAGAATTAGAGAATTGCAAAAAGAGAAAGCAAGAATTGATAGTGAACTTGATTTAGATAAACAAGAAAACACTAGGAGTGTCGAAAAAACTAATGAAGATGAAATGGAGAGATAGAAATGAATTTAAAAGATGAATTGTCAAAATTTTTTTCCAATAGTTTTAACAAACGTAAAGCCCCCGAGTATGACAGAATATTATCGTGTAGTTTCAAAGGAGAAGTAAAGGGAGCTTTTATGACAACTGATTGCACTACTGTAAAACTTTTACCAAGTAAATGTAAAACAGGATTAATTGATATTGGAGAAATATTAGATGCTGAGTTTGATAATAGTGAATCATATCATCATAAAGCAATAATATTTTGCGATAAAGATAACGTAGTGTGTGTTTATAATAGCAAAAATGATAGTTATTTTGAAGATGGATATGAGTATTTTGAGCCAGCTGAACAAAGATTGTATATTAGATGTAATAGTGATGCTTCTTATGAGGCATTGAAAAACTTTATTAATCAAAGTAGTAAATATCATAATTTTGCCAAATATGAATATGAAATTCCTAGAAAGAAAGCATTTGAAAAGATGTTTACTGCAAATGAAAGTGTTATAGATGATATTAAAGATAATGATTTAATGTTAGTAGAAGAAAGAAATAATCTTGAACAAATGGAAAGATGATTTTTTTGTTAAAAATCTCTTGCAAAATTTCTTTTTTTAAGTGATAAATAGAACGAACAAAAAGAGCCATTAAATGTATTTAATTCATTCGCTACTGACTTTAGTATGCTGGCTTAAATAGTTATAAGTATAAAAAATTAAAGTCGCTTAAAATGGCTTTAAATTGATTATATAGTATATGCAATATTTAAAGGGAGGATTGATAATATGTATATTACTAATACAACAGAAGATGTAAGAAAATTAGTTGAGGAATTAGAAGGAAAAAATGATATCTGTAAATTAAAATTTCTTATTTATATTTTTAATTTATTAAACAATAATCAGATTAATGATAGGAATGAGCCTAATCCAGATTTACTGGAAGATGATAATTTAAAAATATTTAATTTAGAGGCGATTGGGTTTTCACCCAATGCTTGTACGATTTTATTACAATATTTTGCTATGATTTATAATGGTATGTCTAATAGTAAAGATGCTTATGAAGATAATGGAACTATTATGGGTATTATGTATAGCAATGAAGATAAAAATATTGCATCACAATTTGAAAAATTGAATTATAATGAGAAACTAGATGTGTTTAGTGAAATTATTATTAGATATGATAATGAAACTTACTTTGATGAAAAAATTTTAGTTTTGTCATTTGGTACAAAGTTAGATGGATTTAATATTGCTAAAATGATTAAAAAATTTAAAAGTTAATTTTAATTCATAGAATGTTATTTGAAAACTTAATATTTTAGATAGTGTTTTATGATTAATTCTATCTTCATTAACAAATATTGAGTTTTTAAATTATTACTGGAACTCAATATTTGAGTTCTTTTTTTCATTTATTCAAATATGTTTAAATGAGGAGGGAACACTTTGAAGAACGATATTTCCGTTGATATAGCTAAAAAAGAATTACAAAAAGCAATTATCAATGAGCTTTGTAAAAAAGGTGTAATAGATTTTTGTCAATGTAATAGTATCGTTAAAAAGTTAGATGAAGATATCATGAAATTTGAAAATAAGTTGGAAAAAAAAGAAGATAATGGGAATATGGTAGTTAAAATTCCACTATAAATATAAGGAGGAAAAACGATGTTACTGAATTTGTATTCAATAAGAAATATTTTAGCACAGGGGAAAAAGCTTATTGACCTACCACTTCGTGTTACATTTTATGCTCGTGTATCAACAGATCGTGATGAACAGTTAAATTCATTAGAAAATCAAGTTATGTATTTTGAAAATTATATTAAATCACAAACAAATTGGATATTTGTGAATGGTTATGTTGATGAGGGAATAAGTGGTACAAGTGTCAATAAAAGAGATAATTTTTTAAAAATGATAAATGATGCTAAAAAAGGTATGTTTAATTTAATATTAACAAAAGAAATTTCGAGATTTTCTAGAAATACAGTTGATAGTATTCAGTACACTCAAGAATTGTTATCTTATGGTGTGGGTGTATATTTTTTAAATGATAATATAAATACTTTTGATTCGGATTCAGAGCTTCGTTTAACTATCATGTCCAGCATAGCTCAAGATGAGATTAGAAAATTATCAGAGAGAGTTAGATTTGGTTATAAAAGAAGTATAGAAAAGGGTATTGTTCCTGGAAATGACAATTTTTATGGTTATAAAAAAAATAAAGGTAAATTAGTGATTGTAGAAGAAGAGGCAAAACTTATTAGATTAATTTTTAATGAGTATTCAAAAGGAGAAATGGGGACTCAAAGATTGGGTCATTACCTATATAGTGAATATAATATTGTTAGCAAGACTGGGAAACCACTTGCTGGAACTGTAATTGGTAGAATAATTAGAAATCCAAAATATAAAGGTTATTTTTGTGCTCATAAAGAAACTACAGTTGATTATCATTCAAGAAAAAGAATTAGATTTAAACCTGATGAGTGGATAGTGTATAAAGATAATAAAACGTGTCCACCAATAGTTTCGGAGGAACTTTGGGATAAATGTAATAAAATATTAAATAAAAATTCAAAAAATTATCAAACTAAAACTAGAACTAATATGAAATATGCTTTGTCAGGCAAAATAAAATGTTATCATGATGGTGCAACATTTATAAAAGGAGCTTACAAAAATAAACGAACAGGTGTTGAAAGTAAATATTGGGGGTGTTCTAATTATAGAAAATATGGTAAAG
>DVHV01000043.1 GCA_018711775.1 Candidatus Onthocola stercoravium
AAAAGATAAAGAAAAATAGTAATAGAGAAGTAATAGATTTAAAAGAATTTATGCTTTTAGATGCAAAAAAACAAGATGAAACTATCAAGAAAACTCTTGATATCATGTATGAAGGAAGCATCGAAGTAACTAAAAAGCATATTGAGAAAGTTTTAAATATCTGTTTTGATAATAAAGATAATGAAGTTTACTTACCAGGTAGTCTAAAAGTAGAAAAAACTGGTAGTAAATTATTATTCTATTTTGCTAAACGTAACAATGTGGGACTTATTATTCTTTTCCTTCTTGCATTCCTATTTATGGGTGGCTTTGCTACATATACTGGAGTTCAATATTTAGGTAAAATCCAAATGAATCAAGACTTAGATGAAGATGGTGTGGCAGATTTAAATATTGATTTGGATGATGATGGTATTTGTGATATAAATTGTGATACTGATAAAGATGGTAAACCTGATCGTAATATTGATTACCAAGGTAATCGTAAGCCAATATTTAATGTTCAAATGGATGATGGTACAATATTTAATCCAGTAAACCAAGATATTGATGATGATGGTGTTTGTGATATAAATTGTGATATTGATAAAGATGGTTGGCCAGATATTAATATTGATTTAGATGGTGATGGAGAACCAGATGTCAACATTGATACTAACGGTGATGGTGTTGCAGATATTAATATTGATTTAGATGGTGATGGAAAGCCAGATATTAATATTGATTCTGATAACGATGGTGTATGTGACCGTAATTGTGTTCCACCTTCAACTCAAAATAAAGGCGAATTAGATGTCGATTTGGATGGCGACGGAATATGCGATGTTAATTGTGATACTGATGGTGATGGAAAGCCTGATACAAATTTAGATTATTGGGGAGATAAAAATCCAACATTTAATGTCGAAGATGAAGAAGGCAATATTGATAATCCTACTAATCAGGACACTGATGGTGATGGAATATGCGATATCAATTGCGATATAAATGATGATGGCTGGCCAGATACAAATATTGATTTAGATGGAGATGGAGAGCCAGATGTCAATATCGATACTAATGATGATGGCATACCAGATTTAAATATTGATACCGATGGTGATGGAGAGCCAGATATGAACATTGATAATGATGGCGATGGAGTATGTGATGAAAATTGTGCTTCTATTGTAACTGATGATGGTACAACTGATGGTATTTATCAGGAAGGTGATGATGACCTTGATTTTAATACTGCTAGCTTAATTGTTATTTTCGAATCACAAAATAATGTTGTGGCAGATAATATTTATCCTGATGATCAAGTTGGAGAAGGATTTAATACTACAATACCAGATTTAGTATTTACAGTACAAAACATGACTAATCAAACCATATATTACGATTTAAGTTGGATAGTAAACGAAAATACTTTTGAAAGTACTAATTTTTGGTATCGTGTTGCTAGTGATAATAACGGATTTAATCAAGATTGGATTACTGCTCCAAAAACAGACAGTGTATTTGCAAATAGAATAGCAATTGCTCCTAATGTAACTCAGACTTACCATATTTCATTTACATTACATGGAACAGGTGAAGAACAAAACTATGACCAAGGTAAAATCTTTGATGGTCAAGTATCAATTGAATTGAATGAAGAATAAGCTTGCAAGAGCTTTTTTCTTTTGCTATAATACTAGAAAACAAGGGGGAAAATATGCAAGGAGTAGAAAAGGCTAGTTTAGGTACAAGATATTTAATAAATTATATTGATGATAGAAATCTTGTCAAACTTGATGTTGTTAAAAATTGTATTAGAGAACTAAATTTTTGGGCTGTTCTTATGCATTTTTGTAATAATATGGATTTTTTGTTTTCTACTATTCCCGATCGAGTTTTAGAGCATATTTTTGAAGAAAAACCTTTAGGTTTAATTAAAGATGTTATTGCAAATAAGGTTGAAGAGTTAGTTTCTTATGGTAAAGGGTATAAGTCCAACTTTCAAGGTGATTATAGAAAGCAGTTGCGTTTAATTCGTAATTCACTTGCTCATGGTTATTTTACTTTTGATGGTGATGTTATATGTATCGATAATCCATCAAATAGATTTACAGCAGTATTTGATTATAAATGGTTTGAAGTGTTAACTCGTTTTGCATTGGCTAATGCCAATAATACATTAAAAGAAGGAACGGAAGATTATATTTTATTTATGCTTTTAATAGAAGCTAGTCTATATAAAAGTAGTGATATAAATAGGTTGGTAGATGAAGGCTTAATTAATTGTATACATTTAACATGTTGTAAGCAATGTAAAGAAATTTTAGTAAGGAAGTTTCCTAATTTAAGAGATAAAGTTGATCAAATTACTTTTGATCAAATGAAGTTAATTTTTTTAAGAGTGCTTACAAAAACATATCGAGAAAAGTGTTTAGCTATGAGTCCACGAGCAGCTTTTAATGTTGCTTTAAATAATTTGAAGAAAGTATATAAAGGAATATTTGATATTGAATTAGTTGAATTGCCAGATATTCGAGATGAAGAGTTTTTGAATCTTAATTTAAAAGATGGAACTGATTATATGGTTAATGTTCTTTCTTATAAAAATAGGTGTATAAAAAATACAATTGATTTAAAAAGAATGTTAGAAATATTAAAAAAAATTGAGTGTAATGATACATTGTCAGCTGGTGAAATGTATGCCTTAAAGGATATAACTGATTATTTATTGTGTTTGTATGGGTATATTTATTTTAGTAGTAGTAATAATCATAAGGGAATGCAAGAAGTAACCGATGGCTTTATGGAATGCATGGATTTAAAGTTTATACATGCAAAAAAAATATGGAGTGAATACATTAAAAGAATTAATAATGGTATTACTGCTTTGAAAAATGGAAATGCATCGGAACATAGGATAGAATTGTGGGTTCAAAGATTAAATATATATCAAAGAAGATTAGAAAAAGCAATGTGTAATACTTTTGATGGACAAATTTATAATAATTTTAGAAATGCATTAACTCATGGTTTAGTTTTAAGAATGGACAATGACTTAGTGTTTTATGGAGAAGAACCAACTATTAAAATCCCTAAGATTAATAGTAAATCTAAAGAGTTAGAAGAATACAGTTTTCATAGACCTGGACATACTTTTGAAATATCAATTGATAAAGATAAATATTTAGAAATGGTTGATATATTATATGAAATTAGTGGAATTGAAATAAAAGTAAATATTGCCAAATACCGTAAACGTAAAGATTATTTAAAAAGTTAATATTGCTAAAAGAAAATAACTATTATATAATTTAATTTGTAGATAGGAGATTACTTATGGATTGGTTAAGTATTCGGGAATTATTATGGGATACCATAAAATTAATTTTAGTAATAGTAGTAATTTTATTCTTAATGATTTACGTAGTATCAGTAACTCAAGTTGTAGGTAGTTCAATGAGTCCTACATTAAATGATGAAGAAGTCCTAATTTTAAATAAATTTAATTATCGTGTGTTTGACATTAAAAGAGGAGATATAGTCTCTCTTGATTATGAAGATACAAAATATTTAATAAAAAGAATAATTGGACTTCCCGGAGAAACAATTGAAATAAAAGATAGTAATCTTTATATAGATGGAAAACTTTATGAAGAAGAATATTTAAGTGATGATCTTGTCTATCCGGATTTTTCACTTGCTGATTTGGGTTATGATGTTATACCTGAGGATATGTATTTTGTCTTGGGAGATAATAGGGAAAACTCATTAGATAGTAGAGAAATAGGCCTTGTGAGTAAAGATTCCATTAACGGAAAGATTGCTATGAGGCTATGGCCTTTGAATAAAATTACATTTTTTTAGAAAACATTAAGCTAACCTTACATAAATTATATATGGGGGTTAGTTTTTTTGAGGAAATAGCTTGAATTAAATTGAAAGTTCCCGTAATAAGAAAAATTTTAGTTTTAATGAGAAAATTCCCATTTTATGGCAAAAAACAAT
>DVHV01000044.1 GCA_018711775.1 Candidatus Onthocola stercoravium
AGATGGAGCAGACTGGACAGGAAGTATAGTAGAAGGAGCAAAAGAGATATTTCAGTTAGACATGGCACATATTCAAAAAAAGATATATATGGCTGTAAGTGACGAAGAATATTTAAAGAAAATGCAAGATATAGTATATACAAAACAAGCGAAAGATATATTTAGTTTAATATATAACTACAAAGTAGAATTAGAAGCAGATAATAAAATAGAAGAATTAGAAAAAGTAAAAGAGTTAGAAGAGTATTTGAGAAATAATGAGGAAGGAATAGAAAGATATCAATATAAATTAGGATACAAAGAAGAAAAGTTAAAAGAAATAAAGGAAGAATTACCATCGCTAGGATCAGAAGAAAGTCATATGTACTGCGTATGTAGAAATAGAATGAAGAAAAATAGAACGAGTTGGTCATTAGAAGGAGCAGAATCACTATTGAAGGTAATAATGAGCAAAATGAACGGAACAGTAGAAGAAATAATAACAAAGAAAGCAGAAAGAAAAATAAAGGAAGAATTAGCAGAAAGAATACCAGAACCAAAAGTAGTAAAGAAGGAGAAAGAAAATAAAATAATATATGCAGGAAGATATGAAATAGCAAGCAATTTTAATGGAGGTACAAGAAAATATATAGTAGATTTATTAAAAGATAAAAAAAGTAGTGAATTAATGTTAATAAATTAAAAATAGTCAAAATGCATAAAATTTGGCTTATTAAGATTGACTTAAAAATAAAAATAGATTAAACTATGAAATAGTTTAAATCATTAAATTTGAATCAAATTATAACTTGGAGCTTAAAAATATTGAAATCTAGGGCAATCCCCAGTCAAAAAAACTCATACAGGACAGGCAGTCTGTTTGAAAATTAACATAAAAAGTGATATAATATATTTTATAAACCATTTACAAACCTATCTCTTTAATTAAGGAGGAAGAAAACACATGAGAATCCGGAGAACATTAATTTGGATCGCAATCCCAAGTATCAGCTGCCTGATTGCTGGCATAATTTTTGCTAGCGCTGGCATCACAAACTTCGGTGTTACGATTCTGGCAGTCATCATGACAGTGTGCATGATTGAAGCAGGCATCGAAAAGAATGCACGTGAAGCGTTAGCGGTTGCCTTATGGCTACCGGAAATCTTCACAGGTTTCTTACTGAAGGCTATCTTCAGTGGAATGTTTGGTGACATGCCCACATTGCTGTATACTCTTTGCTTGGCACTGATGGCAGTAATGGTGATGCTAAACATTATCTACATAAAAGAAATGTGGACGGATGTGAAGAAAAGGTAATTAGAGTCAAATTACCTGGAAGAGCAACCTGTAAAAAGGTTGCTCTTTTTTATTACAAATTTATTACAAAAATATTATTTTTTTGTTACAACTATGCAAAAGCATGTAAAATATGCTATTATAAAAAAGTAATATTAAAAAAATGTTGAAAAAAGAGAAATGATATATTATAATAAGTTATAGAGGTGGAGTAGTGAAGAAGAATATAGTATTTAAAATATTTACAATAATTGCTATCATCTTGATTTTATTTATACCTATAGCATATGCAGGAACACCAACCACTGTAAACCCAGACGACTGGAAACCATCTAATTTTGATGGAAACGATATGGATGAGGTAGTAGATGCAGCAGGAATTATAGTTAGTGTAATAAGAACATTTGGTATAATTGTATCGGTTGTAGTATTACTAATTATGGGAATTAGATACATGATGGGAAGTGTAGAAGAAAAAGCAGACTATAAAACTAGCATGAAACCATATTTAATAGGTGTACTTATCTTCTTTGGATTAAGCCAATTTTTAGCAGTAATCATAGACATAGTACCAGGACTTTTTTAGAAGGTGATAATATATGAAAATAAAAGGAAAGATAACAATTATTTTAATAATATCAATGCTAATATTATCCGTATTCAATCTAAATATTGCAAAAGCAGATGACGTTACAGTGGAAGATATTAAGGGCGGAGTTAGCAATTTTATGCAAGCGGGACAAGGTCAAAATAATCCTTTAAATCAAGAGGGCTTGCAAAATGTATCAGACGTAGTGTATAATGTATTATTAGCAGTAGGGATAATAGCAGCAGTTATTGTAGGATTAATTATAGGTATAAAATACATGATGGGTAGCGTAGCACAAAAGGCAGAAACAAAAGAGCTACTTGCACCATACATAGTAGGCTGTGTTATAATATTTGGAGCGTTTGCTATTTGGAAAATAGTAGTAAACTTATTAAATCAAACACAGGTATAAAAAGATTTTAAAATTATCTCCAAAAGAGATATTTATATATAATTATATAAACAAGAAGGAGGAAAAATATGAGAAAACTTACTAAAATATTAACAGTTATTCTATTAGTTGCAGTTATGATGACAATGTTTACAACAATGGCTAGTGCAGCAGAAGGAACAGTTGGACAATTATTCAACAAACAAGCTTCAAATACAGACGGTCTAGTAAATGTTGGTGGAAATATTGTTAGTATTATAACAACAATAGGAATTATAG
>DVHV01000045.1 GCA_018711775.1 Candidatus Onthocola stercoravium
ATTAAATAATAAAAACCAATTATTTGTATTTCAAGAATATGTTGATATTTTTTTAAGTTAGAGTTATAGAACGAAAAAATGCCAAAATTCGTTTTATAAAAATTTATTTTCTTTTGGCTAATAAAAGTGAAAAAAGACGTTCTTTTGGAGTTATATAATGATAACTGGTTTGAAGTATCGTATCTAATTCTTCTTCACTTTTAGGAGTAACACTATTTATTATATTTTTTAGTGTTTCTTCAGGAATTCTAACTGTTCCTAATTTTTTAATTTTGTTTATTTCTATTTCTAAGTCACAATCCCCCTTTATAGGAGGAAGTCCTAAAATTTGGTGTAATTTATTAAAAGCATTGAATGCTATTCTTTTATTATCCCAAAGAATAGCATTAGGAACATTACTTTCATTAAATCGCTTATATCTTTGGTATTTATAAATAGCAGAATAATATATATTATCAACTGGTAAAACCAATCTTTTTTTAGTCTTTTCTAACAAATCTTTTTGAGCAGGAACTAAAAAGTGTTTAATGTTATTTTGGTATTCTTCATCATCAGCATTTCTTTTGGAGTCCCAAGTTATATCGATAGTAAATATTCCTTTAATATCATATTTTGGGTCATTAATTATAGCAATATTTTCTTGGTGTCCTGAATTAGGGTTAGAAGCATCAGTCCAAGATAATGGAAAAACTGGAATATTAAGAATACTAGCAATAGCATTTAAATAATTTGAGTATCCAACACATACTATGTTATCTCTTTTCATTATTTGATTTAAACTTCTGCTAATTGAACTTTTTTCTCTTTTTCCTTCTTCTTTATAAATTCGTTCTTTGTATTTAGAATATATAAAGTATAAAGTTTCAGTAATAGAAAAATTATTTTTTCTTATTATTTCACAATCTAGTAAAATATTTTGATACATTTCAATCATTTCATTTAATGTTATATATTCTCCAGTAGTATATTCATCCATAAAAAATAAATTTTCTTTATCTGCTTTGGGGTCAGTTAATATGGCTAATTTTTCATTAAATGATAAAGTGCTTAAATCTATTATAATAGGTATATCAATATTTGCTAATTCTTGATTGGAATTATAATATCTAACTATTGGTTTAACTCTTTTAAATTTCTTTTTAAATTGGCTAATATTTAAATCTTCAATTATTTCCGTAAGTTTATAATGTATTTCAAGATCATCTTCAAACTCTTTATTTAAAGAAAATGTATTTCTAAAGTTTTTATATGATTCTATACTTTTAAAATAGAATATTAGAGTGTTATTATCCATACCAATTGAATCACTTTCAAAACTACTATTAATAAATATACGTATTTTCATGTCTCTCACTGGTTAGTTATTCTAGCATAGTTAATGTATAATGTCTATAAATATCTTGAATAAATGTTGTTCTCGTGTTAAACTTATGATAGTAAGGATAGATGAATATGACTGATAGGAAAAAATTAGAGAAGTATTTAATAATTGGAGCAATTGCAATATTTGCTATTGTTAGTGTAACATATGCATTTTTTCAAGCACAATTAGATGATGGGGCAAGCACAAATGTTAATCTTGATACCGGTACAACCGATAGTTTAACTTTTGATGTTGGTGATGATATTAGTTTAAGTATTAATCAATTTAATTTTGGAGTTGGAGCTGGTAACCTTACGAGTAATACAACAGCAAGTGCAACATTACTTGCTAATAATGCATCTAATACAGCTACTTATAATTATTATGTTTATTTTAGAATTAATTCTAATGAATTTATATATACAACAAGTGATTCTAAACCAGAAATAATACTTACAGTAACTGATCCAACAGGACAACCTGTTACCTCTATTGATGGACTTACATATGTTCAAAATATTCAAACTACAACTAGTGATGGATCTACCCAAACAGTAAGTGGTTTTGATATTACAACTGCAACTGGAACATTTGCAGTAGCATCCGCTTATAGCATTACTGCAAATAGTACAACACCAACTACCCAAAATTGGGAGTTTACAGCAACATTTATTAATCTAGATTCTGATCAACAAGGTAATACCGGTAAGGAAATGGATGCAGAGATTATAATACAAGAAGATGAATTAAAACCAACTTTGGCAGAACATATAATTAGTTTGTACACAGAAGATGGAGTAAATGGACTTTATTATCATGATGGCGTAGGAAGTTATACCAATGCCGATCAAGAAGCGGGAGACAACTCATATAGATATAGTGGGGCAAATCCAAATAATTATGTATGTTTTGGGTCAGATGAAGAAACATGTCCAGCAGAAAATTTATATCGTATAATAGGAATATTTGATGATGATAAAGATACAAACTATCAAATAAAATTAATAAAAGCCGACTATACAACAAGTGGAATGTTAGGAACGGATGGAAGAGATTATAATGGTGCTTATTCAAGTTCAACTTCAAATTATAAAGGAAATATGGATACAAGTACTATAGCCACATATAGATGGAATTATGATACCAGTGTAAGTGAATGGGGGGCAAATAACTGGACAACAAGTGAATTTAATACAATAAATTTAAATACCAATTATTGGAATTATTTAGGTTCAACATGGCAAAACTTAATAGCAGAAACAACATGGCATCTGGGAGCAATGCCACCATATAATAATACAGCAAAATCATTTTATAATGGCGAAAGAAATAACGCGGGATATGGAAGTAATCCAATTACATATAGCGATGAAATAGGATTAATGTATCCAAGTGATTATGGATATGCAGCAAGGCCCGATGCGTGGGCAACAGATATAGGCGATTATGACAGTTCAACAATAACATCAAACAATTGGCTATATATGGGGCTTGATGAATGGACAGTAACTCCGTTTTCGTGGGATAGTTACTTCGTGTTTAGGGTGCACTACAACGGCTACTTGAATGGCAACAGCTTCGCTTACCTCGGGTATGCCGCTAGACCGGTCTTTTATCTGAAATCTAATGTAGCATTACAAGGAGGAAGTGGA
>DVHV01000046.1 GCA_018711775.1 Candidatus Onthocola stercoravium
AAAGATTATAATTAATAATAATTTATAATCTTTTCGTTTACATTTCATTGCTACACATTTGAAAAGAATTTTCTATTTCTTTTAAAAACTCTGTATCGTTTAATTTTTCAAATTTCTTTAGAGACTTATTGGAATAATATACAATTATTTTTTGGTCTAAATTTTCTTCTTTATCAAATTCCCAATAGAAATTAAAAGGTATTTCTTGATTATTAGCAACTCTTGCAACACTTTCACCATATTCCCAATTGCTATGTCTTTTATTATATATATTGATTGTACTATGAAAAATAATATACTTAGCGTTATTGATTGTCCTTTCAATATAATTCGTATTTAATACACTACTACCAATAATTGTGTATGTTAGAGCATTTTCTTTAAAGGAACATTTCATAGTCCTTTCATCGTATTTAATATCCATCTCATAAAAATTGTAAATACAAATTCCTAAAAAGATAAAAAGAATAAATAAACATGTAAAAGATCCAATAATTTTCAACATTTTGTTTAGCTTTTTTTTGTTAACAATATTTAAATTAATAATATTTTCTTCTAATTTTTCTTGATATTCTTCTTTTTCTAATTTTTCTCCACTTAATAATTCATTTATTGTTACATCAAGTTCTTTGCACAAAGATTTTAGAATAGAATAATCTGGTAATCTTCGTCCATTTTCCCAATTAGAAATAGCTCGATCAGTCACCCCAATTTTCTCTGCTAATTCTTGTTGTGTTATTTTTTTACCTTTACGTAACTCACTAATAAACTTTCCAATTTTTTCTTGATCCATATTTTAACTCCTTTCATAAATAAATTATACAGTATATATTTACAAAAGTATCCAAACAAAACGTGGAGATGAAATATTATATTAGAAAATTATTGATTAAATGTTAATGATTAAGTTAAATTTCATTTTCTAAAATAGGTTATAAAAGTAAATATAATATAAGTGATAATAGCAAAAATAATTGTATAGTTTTCTAATCTGAATTCTGGTTGTTTCATAATAAAGTATGATATTATTTCAGCAACTAATATTGCTATAAAGGTTACTAAAATTTTAATAACATTTCTTTCACCAAATAAAGAAAAAAGAATGGATACTAAAATTATATATATTGGTATTGCGATAATTGCGCTAATAAAAGTTGAAAAACAAATGTTATTAACAGGTACTTTCTTAATTTACATAATAATCTTTTGAGTAATTCCCCCGATTAATATACTTCCAAATATAACTTTTGAGTGTTCCCATAAGGAACTATTTACTGGAGAAAATATACTAGTAAAAAAGTTAGGAAATTTTTTATATAGAAACATTAGAGGTAAAGAAACCAAAGAAGCCACAAATGTACCTATTATTTTGAATTTAAGTATCCAGGACATATAATCACCTTATTGTTAGTATGAGTAAAAATTAATATTTAATTCTTTAAGAAAAAGATTTATAATTGTTCTGGGTGTAAAAAATGAATAATTACAACGATATATTAAATAGATTATCTAAGTCCAAGTTTCGCAATTCTTTTCATCTTAAAACAAAAGATTTTGAATATATTCAAAATAAAGGATTAGACACAATAAAAAAACACGCTTATGATTTTATTGGTAGTAGACTAGCTCCCGCAGTAATTCCTAATGATGGCAAACAAACACCAATGCGTGGACATCCAGTTTTTATCGCCGAGCATGCTACTGCCACTTGTTGTAGATCTTGTCTTTATAAATGGCATCACATACCTAAGAACAAAAAATTAAACCAAGATGAAATAGACTACATAGTAAATATAATAATGATGTGGATAAATAATGAGTTATCCACACAAAATAATAGAAATATGAATATTTAGTGAAGTTCATATTTTTTGTTGACAAACAATATATATTTGCATATACTGGTTCACGTAGAAACTGTTTTTTTGAAAACTAAGTAAGGTGTATTAGGATGAAAGAAAATATTGGTAAAATAATGTTATTTATGAAAAAAACTAAGATTAAGTTTGATGAAGAGATTACTAATGTTGCTCGTAAAGTGGGTATTAGTAAACCAGAAGCAGATGTCTTGCTTTTTTTATCGAATAATTCTGAACTTAATCGTGGTTGTGATATGGTTGAAATCCGTGGCTTCTCTAAAGCTTATGTATCTAAAGGTGTAGGTAAACTACTTCAAAAAGGATATATTTCTTTTGAAACAGATACAAAAGATCGACGTTATCAACATATAATTGTAAATGACTCCGCTAAGCCAATAATACACGAGCTTAAGGTTGTCGAAAAAAGAGTTTTTAAGAAATTATGGGAAGGAATAACTGATGACGAAAAGAAAGTTTTTTATTCAGTTATTGAAAAAATGACAAAAAATATTTAGAAAGGAAATGCATATGTTTAAATTATTAAAGAAATTAAAAAAGAAAGATTGGCTGTTAATATTACTTTCTACAGCCCTAATAGTTTTTCAAGTATGGTTAGATTTAAAACTTCCAGATTATATGTCTCAAATTACCCAATTAGTGCAAACTGAAGGTAATCAAGTATCTGAAATTTTAGTTGAAGGATCTAAAATGCTTCTATGTGCCCTAGGAAGTTTAGCATCTGCAGTAGTAGTTGGTTATATTGCATCCTACATCGCTGCATCTTTCTCTAAAACTTTGCGTAAAGATATTTTTGAAAAAGTAGAAAACTTTAGTGAAGGTGAAGTTAAAAAGTTTTCGACAAGCAGCCTAATTACTAGAACTACTAATGATGTTACCCAAATTGAAATGTTGGTAGCCCTAGGTTTACAACTTTTAATTAAAGCTCCAATTACAGCAGTTTGGGCAGTTTCCAAAATACTTAATAAGAGTTGGCAATGGAGTGCTGTTGTGGGTGGAGGTGTTTTAACACTCCTTATAACCTTGATTTTCTTGATGTTAATAGTTTTACCAAGATTCAAGATTGTTCAAAAATTACTTGATAAAATAAATGGTGTTACTCGTGAAAATCTAACTGGTATCAGAGTAGTTAGAGCCTTTAATGCTGAGGAGTACCAAGAAGAAAAATTTGCCAAAGTTAATAACAAATTAACAAGTACGCAATTATTTAACCAAAGAATGTTTGGCATTATGCAACCAGTAATGTATTTGATAATGTATTTTTCTACTCTAGCAATTTACTTCATCGGTTCTTATATGATTGATGCAGCCTTAATGAGTGAAAAAGTAGCTATATTTGGTGACATGGTCGTATTCTCATCTTATGGTATGCAAGTTATTATGTCTTTCTTGATGCTTGCTATGATATTCATCATGTATCCACGTGCTGCAATTTCTGCTGATCGTATCAATGAAGTATTAGATGAAGAATTTGCGATAATTGATGGTACAGTTACTGAAAGTGATCCTAAATTAAAAGGAACAGTTGAATTTAAAGATGTATCATTTAAATATCCCGATGCTGATGAATATATTCTAAAAGATATTAGTTTTAAAGCAAATCGTGGTGAAACTATTGCCTTTATCGGTTCAACTGGTTCTGGTAAGTCGACACTTATCAACTTAATTCCAAGATTCTATGATGCAACTGATGGTGAAATCATCATCGATGGTGTAAATGTTAAGGATTATAAGTTAGAATATTTACATAATAAAATTGGTTACATTCCTCAAAAAGCCGTAATATTCAGTGGTACAGTTGCTGAAAATGTTTCTTATGGTGATAATGGTAAGGGAGAAGTAACTCGTGATGAAATAAAGAAAGCAGTAGAAATAGCTCAAGGTAAAGGCTTTGTTGAAAAGATGCCTGATAAGTATGATTCTTATTTAGCCCAAAGAGGTACAAATATCTCTGGTGGTCAAAAACAAAGAATTTCTATTGCTAGAGC
>DVHV01000047.1 GCA_018711775.1 Candidatus Onthocola stercoravium
ACTCTATACTTTCATTCTTCTGTTTCAAATTCAACAAAGGAATAATACAATCCTTAAAAACCAATTTAACTGCATAATTAAAAAATATATTGGACTCAACTACATCTTTCCTCATTTTATTTTTATCGAATACTTTTACTGTTCCATAAAAAGTATCTACATCCTGAATTTGATTAAATATATTTATTTTATCATTGTCACTCATATTATAAGACTTTATTTCTTTATCTAAAGGTATATTTTTTTCATCTTTCATTTTTTTGTTAATCTTTTTATATTTTGAAGTAATTTTATTTTTATCTTCTGCAAAAGTAAAATACCCTCCTACTGCAAAATACTTCGTAGGACTATTCGTATGTATTGATCCACTTTCATCTAAATAAATGAATATCTTCATATTTTCACTTCCTTGCATTTTGTAAATTGACTATATTATACCATAATTATTAATCAAAACAATTTATTTTTTTTAACCATTAATTTTAAATTTAAGTTCCCATTTAAAATACGATGGGAATTTAGTCATAAAAACTATATTTCTCAATAATTAGATGTATGGTTATTGTTTTGTTAAAGACTATAAGTAAGAAAATGGCTACTTTGTCAAGGGCTCGAAGAGTTCATTTTACCCTTTACTAAGTAGCTATTTTCTTATACACTTATCTTACAAAACAATTATTTGATTTTTCTTTCTTTTTGTCTTATTATATTCTCCGTTGGTTTATTTGTCATTTATTAGAAAGCGAGGTCATTTAAAATGACAAATTATCAGCATCTTAATAAAGAACAACGTTCTACTATTGAATATTTAATTAATTTAAATAAATCTTTTACTTTTATTGGGAAGTCTATCCAAGTAGATAGAACTACTATTTCTAAAGAAATTAAAAGAAATCGATACATTAAAAGTAATTTTTATGATCCTTTTGATCAAAAAGGTATTACTAGTGCAATAGAACACTGTAATAAACTACTTAAACCTCCTTATGTTTGTAATCATTGTTCTAATAAGCAATATTGTAATAAACATAAATTATACTACAATGCAAATATTGCTCAAGAACATTATGATTTTCTTTTATCTGATTCTAGAAAAGGAATTGATGCTTCTCCAGAGGTTATTGAAGAAATTGAAAATTCAATTGTTCCTTTAATTAAAGACAAAAAACAAAGTGTAAATCAGGTTTATGCTCATCATAATGACATTTTATATTTTTGCAAAACTACTTTTTATAAATATATCGATCTTGGTGTTTTATCTTTATGTAATTTAGATCTTCCTAAAAAAGTGAAATATAAACAAAGGAAAACGAATAAAGATACTGACTATAAAAGAAAACTGGCTTTACTTAAAGGTAGGACTTATGAAAACTTTTTAGATTTTACAAATAAACATCCAAATATGAATGTTAATGAAATGGATACTGTTGAAGGATCTCAAGGTGGAAAAGTTTTTCTTACTATTTTAATTCGAGACACTAAATTTATGTTTATTCGTTTATTAGACAAAAAGAATGTCGATTGTGTTAATAAAGAAATAGATGATTTGAAGAAGAAGTTAGGAATTAATTTATTCTCTAGAGTATTTCGTATTGTTTTAACGGATAATGGTTCTGAATTTTTAGATCCTTTACATATTGAAATAGATTATGATACTGGCAAGAAAACTTGTAATGTATTTTATTGTCAACCTTATAGTTCTTATCAAAAACCAAATATAGAACGAAATCATGAATATATTAGAAGAGTATTTCCAAAAGGAGTATCTTTTAATGATTTAACCAAAGAACAAGTACAAAGATTAGAAACAACTATCAACAACATTCCACGAAATAAGTTTGATGGTAAAACTCCTTATGAACTTACTTTAAAAAAATATCCTGAATTAATTAAGAAATTAAATTATCAACATATCAATCCAGATGATGTCAGTTTAACAATAGAAAGTATTTTAGGTAAGTAATATGAATGCACAATATTTTTTAGTTATACATGATTTAACCATTCAATTATCCTATTATATTAGGCATCCATATTTAGATACAGATAAAGCTGAAGAAATGATTTCTACTACTTTAGATTTACTAAATACTTTAGAGCTTTATCTTGATGATCAATCTAATAATCAATGAAAAAACAGAAGAACACCATCTTCTGTTTCTTCATTGGCAAATAAACCAACATTATAACCATCTAAATACATGTACGGGAACTTAGTCGTGAAAAGGCTAAAAATCGTACACTTTTTCACGTGCCATAAATTCCTTACGAGAAATATATTATTACAAAATCAAAAAAATATCAAGTTTTTTTATCCAAAAAATCCCGAAAAAACGGGAAATAACTCATAACATTTTATTTCTCATCATTTTCGGGAACTTACTTTTAAATTTAATCGTTTTACAAAAATTTTTTAAGAGTCACAAATTGTGTCCTTAAACACTATCTGCATTCTCATTTAATTTAAGTATTAATTGTTCAAGTATCTCATTATCCCCCATCTTTGTAATAGCAAAAATTTAAATGAGACTTTACAATGATAAAGACATTTTCTATCTGTAATAATAAAACGATCAAGAAAAGAAAAACTTTGAATAATTTTTATATTTTGATATTCTTTTTGATGCATATCTAAATCTTTTTAATTTATATCTTTAGTTACAACAATGATATCCTTTTAAACAGAAGATCCTAGACATATTATTTACATTTGCGGGTTCAATCTGAAACCGCAAATTATCATATTCTTCTTATGTTAATTGAAACATAAACCGTTCAGGAAATCAATTAATATGTCTTATAACCGCTAAATTAATTGATTTTGTTCCATTTGCACACTTATAAAGCCTTGCCAAATCACTGTCTAGCATCACTTGCTTTCCTCTAACTTCATAAATCAAATTTTCTACTTTAATATCATTAATCATTAATTCATTCATTTTTTCATTCCTCCCTGAATTCAATTTCAAGCTCGCAATTTGTGATCTCAAACGTTTTATGATTACAAATTAATTTTATCATAATACATACATTAGTTCAATATAACATTGCTAAAAAATAGCCTAAATTTTAGGCTACTCTAAAATCATCTTCCATCGTAAACACAATATTTTCTTCAATCCATTCTTTTCTAGGTTCTACTTTATCACCCATTAAAACATTGACACGTTTCTCAGCTAGAGCTGCATCATAAATATTAACACGGATTAAACTTCTTGTCTCTGGATTCATCGTCGTATCCCAAAGTTCCTCCGCATTCATCTCACCTAAACCTTTGTTTCTTGAAATATCT
>DVHV01000048.1 GCA_018711775.1 Candidatus Onthocola stercoravium
AGAAAAGATTGGAAAATTTATCTATGATTTACGTAAAAAATATAATTTGACACAAGCGGAACTTGCAAGTAGACTTCATGTTACTGCCCAAGCGGTATCGAAATGGGAAAATGGACGGGGAGTTCCGGATATAGAACTGTTAAAAAGACTTAGTGAAGAATTTGATGTTAGTATAAGTGAATTAATTGAAGGGGAAAAAGAAAATAAGAAAAATAATAAATTAGGAGTAATTATTAGTATTATTTTGATCCTTTTAGTAATAGTTATTTTGATAGTAGTATTTATTGTTAGAAGTAATAATGGAACTTTTAATTTTTCTTCTTTGATTTGTGATAATGATTCATTTAGTATTAGTGGTGTAATTGCTTATAATGATTCTAAAAAGTCTGTTTATATATCAAATATCGATTATTGTGATGAGACAGTAGCAGAACCTAAAGCAGTAGCAGTAGAATGTACTTTGTATGAAGTTGTCGATGATAAAGAGTTTGAAATTGCAAAATATGGTTCTTTGGATGATGTTGGTAAAAATAGTTATATATCTGAGTATTTAGCTAATATTGAATTTAATATTGATGATTATACTTGTGGATGTAGTGCAGATACTTGTAATAATTTACATATAAGGATTAGAGCTTTAAATAATGCTTTAGAAGTTATTACTTATGAAATACCTTTGTCTGTTGATAATATGTGTGGTGACTAAAATTCTTTAGTTGCTTTTTATTTTATAGAAATAATCTCCTTGTTGAAAAAAATAAAAAAACAAATCACAAATAAAAAAACAAATATGGACATTAAATAAAAGGTTTGATAAAATATTGTAGGAGATGAAGTGAGTTATGAGTAGGAAAAAAGAAACTGAAGTTGTGGGAGAAAAACATGTTATTAATAAAAAATATGTTTTGATTATAATTGGAGCTGTTTTAATATTCTTGATTGTTATAGGAGTAGTAATTTTCTTAAATAGAGAAGATAAAACAAGTAATTTACCAAAAGAAAACGAAATTGTTGAAGAAGATAATACACCAGTATTTGAAGAAAAGGCAATTGATGAGCAAAAGAATATTTTATTAGATATTTTGAATCAGGAAATAGCAAAATATGAAGAAATATGTATAGATTCAGATAATAGTGAATGTATTACTGAAGAAAAGAAAATAGAGATTTTAAATACATTTAATTCATTTAAAGATAGATTGGAAAACGAAGACGTTAGTCAGGAAGAAATTGAACTACTAAAACAAGAAGTAAATGATTATTTAGTTGCGTTAGATCCAGAAGTTAAGCTAGATGATTTGATAAGTGAAGAAACAGAAAAAGAAGAAAATAATACTACAAGTGAAAAGGAAGAAAGTAATGAAAATAGTTCAAGTGTAGCTAGTGGTATTGAAGGCATTTTAAATAGTGCTAAGTTAAATCCTATAAAGACGGGATATACATCTTTAGATAATCAAGTTAGTTCAGTAATAAATTCAGTTACTAATTCATCGATGTCAACTTATGAAAAAGTTAAGGCCTTGTATGATTGGGTAATTAATAATATGAGTTATCAAATTGGCTTTGTTATTGGAGAAGAAATTGATTCATTAATGAATACCTATGGCTTTTATGAAAGAGATGCTATTCAAGTGTTTTTAGCTTCTAATGGATTTGGAACTAAAAGGGGTTCATGTGATAATTACTCAGCAATGTTTATGATACTTACGAGAAGAATTGGACTAGATAGTTATGTAGTTAGTGCTAGAAATACAAATGGTACAGGACATACAACTGTTAATATTAAAATAAATGGTAAGTGGTATAATTTTGATCCACAAAGAGAGGATAACTCAAAGAAAAATGGCAAAATAATGTATTATGCTTTTGGAGAAGATGATAGTGATTCTAAGCCATATACTTATGTAAATAGAAATAGTGATGTAGCAGCATTTCATAAGTTTAATAAACAACCGGAAAGTAATTATTTGAATGCTAGTATTACTGTTGCTGGTAAAACTTATTCAGCAAAAACTTTGGTTCAAAAATATAATTTAACTATTCCAGAAACATTTGAAATAAATTACGTAAATAATCCTAATACAGTAATAAAATTGGAAGTTGATAGAAATGTAACTTATATGTGGACAAATGGTGGTTATACTAATCTCGATTGGGAACATAGTTCTATTGATGGTAAAGCAACAACTAGTAGATATGGAGAAGTAACGATAAATCAAACATATTCTGCAAATTATAATTATACGATACATATTGTAGATGAAAATGGTAGGGAAATTAATTTTATTATGCATTTTAATTTTAGAGATTCATCTAAAAAACTTAGTATATCAGCAAATGTCGGGGATTATTCATATAATGATTACTTTTTAGTTGGAGTTTCTTCTTATGATAGTATAGGAAATGTAAATTATACTGCTAAAGTAATTGAAACTAATGATCCTAGAGGTGTAGGTGCAGTAGTTATTGAACCATCATATTCTTATACTTTTAAAATATCTAATTTAGATAGAAGTAATTATTGGTATAAGATAGAAATTACGGGAACAGATGAAGCAGGAAATGTTGCTACTGATGTAGTTTCTAGTATTAGTCTTATAGATTAGCAATTTTTTAGAATGAATTTGCCAAAATTTATTTTGACTTTTGTTCTAAATATATGATAATATTTTTATGGTGGTGTAAGATGAAAAATAAGGATAAAAACAAAATTTTAATGATTGCTATGGGTATTGTTATTGTTATACTTATTGCAGTAGTTATTTTCTTAATTGTAAGAAATATTGATGATACTGATAATCTTATTAATGAAGATGCAGCAAAATTTGCACAGGAATATACATTGGTTGATAACGATAATGTATTTGTTTATGCTGATTTTGAAGAAATAATTAATGTTTTAGAAAGTGGTTCAGGAATAATTTATTTTGGTTTTCCTGAATGTAAATGGTGTCAAAATTATGTTAGTTATCTAAATGAAGTAGCAAAAGAAAAAAATGTATCGGAAATATATTATTATAATATAAGGGAAGATAGAGCAGACAATACAGAAAATTATTTAAGAATTGTTGATTATATTAGAGAATATCTTGAAGTTGACGAAGAAGGTAATCCTAGAATTTATGTACCGGCGGTAGTATTTGTTAATGGTGGTACAATTGTTGGATTTGATGATGAAACATCTCTTGATACTGGTGATGTTGAAAATCCAAGAGAGTATTGGACTAAAGAAAAAGAGGATGCTTTAAAAGAAAGATTGGATCTTTATATAGACAATACGAGTGTATGTCTTGATTGTAATAGCTAGTTAGTATATACATAATAAAATTTAAAACTATTAACTCTGAAAGCAAAATACTTTTAGAGTTTTTAATTTAATAAATAAACGGTTTGTCGTAATCGTATTTTTGCTTGCATATTGATTTTAGATAATTTATAATGTATATAGTAAAGTTGGTGGCTGAAGTGAGTAAAACTGTTATAAAGAAAAAAAATACTAATAACAAAAAGAAAAGAGCCAAAAAAAATGGCTTTACATTAGTAGAATTACTTGCAGTTCTAGGGATACTTGCTATTATTTTGTTAATAGGGGTTCCGGTCTTTTTAAATTT
>DVHV01000049.1 GCA_018711775.1 Candidatus Onthocola stercoravium
AAATAAATTAAAGATTAACACTTGAAAGCTCATTAACAAAGAAAGTTAGTTAAATAAAAATCATTTAACTAACTTTCTAGAACAGGGGAGCTCTCTTGTAACATTAAATACTGGACATAATTCCCTATCATAAAGTATTTCTAATTTATGCAATGCCCTCGTACATGCAACATATAATAAATGCATATCAGTTTTATTAGTAATATCATATGTATTACTTGAAGCATCATTTATAATTACTGCATCAAATTCTAATCCTTTTGCCAAAGCACTTGTAAGAACACAAATTCCGCCATTATACTCTGTGTCCTTAGCAGTAATATGAGTTGCATCAACATTTTCATTAATTAAATTATCATAAACCTTTTTAGCTTCTTTTTCATTTTTACAAATTATTGCAATTGTTTTATAACCTTGGTTCTGCAATTCTAATATTTTATTGACCTTATATTTATTATTTTTAGTTTTCTCTTCAAATAATACTGAATCACCATGCCTAATTACTGGAGTGGCATCTGGTAATCCTAAACAATATAAAATATTATTAGCATTTTCTGTAATTTCGGCAGTAGTTCTATAACTCCTATCAATATTTATTAATTCACAATCCCCATTAAAAATGACATTTTCAACTTCTTCCCAATTTTCAATACTTCGATATGAATATATTGATTGTGCTAAATCACCATATATCGAAAATGTACTGCTTGGAAACATTTCTTTTAATACTGCAAAATGAAATAAACCATAATCTTGAGCTTCATCAATTACAATATGGTGGTATTGATTATCATTACCATGCAACTTATAATTCAAATGTAATAATGGTGCCATATCTTCAAAAGAAATTTTCTTTTTTCTTAACAATCCTAGTGTATTATTTTGTAAAGCTTTTATTTCCGTTTCTGATATATCATCAACATATAATTGTATATTTGCCACAAAAACTTTATATAAATCTAAAATCTTGACATTTAATTTTTTAAAATATTCTCTAATATATTTTACTCCTTTGTTTTTTATAAAGTCGTATAGTTTTTGGCTTTCTTCGATTGCCTCAATCCTCTTTGGATCATTTTTTGGCAAATTAATATAGACTCTACGATATTTTTCATTTAGTTTCTCATATATTTCATTCATATTATCCTTATATTTTTTAACAAAATAATTACAAGCTGAATCAAAATTAGGATAATTTGATGAAACTGTAAACAAAAGATTTCTAATTTCTTGTTTACTAAATATTTCTTCCCCATCAATAACAATTCCTTTACTAACAATATTAAAATCAAGGTAATCTTTAATAAATTTATCTAAAGCATTTTTATATCTTAAAGAAGCTTTAAAGTTTCTAACTATTTTTGTTTCTTCACTAACATCAACAGTTTCATCTATGATTAATTTTTCATTTAAAAGATCATTTAATATTTCTAAAAGTGTTTTTTGTTCTACAGGAGAAGTTTCTAATTCTGGTAATATTGAAGAAATATAATTCAAAAAATATTTATTAGGTCCTATAATTAAAAATTCTGTAGATTTAATTTTATTCTCCAAAGCATATATAAGATATGCTATTCTATGTAGAGCTACAGATGTTTTCCCAGAACCAGCAACTCCTTGAACTATAATATTATTCGTTATTGGCTTTCTGATTATTTGGTTTTGTTCTTTTTGAATTGATGCTATTATTGTTTTCATTTTATTATCAGCATTCGTTGATAAATATGGTTTTAGAAGTTCATCATTAGTAACTAGACTTGTATCTTGAACATCTATTAATTCACTATCTTTTATAGTTATTTGTCTCTTTAAATTCAATTTACCCGTAACAACACCCATTGGACTGTTATATGCTACATCACCAAGTTCGCTATCATAATATAAACTACTTATTGGTGCTCGCCAATCAGTAACCAAACTTTCTGTATCTGAAGAAATTCCTTTTCTTCCAATATAGATTTTTTTGCTTTTATCTGAATTAGATGATGAAAAGTCAATTCTTCCAAAATAAGGTGTAGGAATTGATTGTTTTAAAGATTCTATTCTTTCTGTAGCATCAGATGCTTTTGCATTTATGTTAAAATGTTCTCCACGTTTTCTATCTTCAAAAGATAGTGAAATTCCAGTTTTGCAAAGTTCTCGTAATTTTTCTTCTTCTTTTGCTATTTCCACATTTATTTTCTCTAAAACATGGTCTAAATATTTTTTCTCTTCCAAATCTATCATTTATAACCTCCTGATATACTTATTTTTTTAAAACTAGTTTCCTTATGGTATCTGTAAACTCTCTTGTTGTATTTTCATTTTGTCTACAGCTATAGCTTGGTATATTAATTACATTATCTAATGTAATATTTCGATTAATTTCTTCGCCTAAATGAATATCTCTAAAGAAAATGGTTGTATCATGAACAAGACTCATATATTGATCTACAATTAAATTTCGAACTTGTTCTGGTTTTAGTCTTTGGAATACTGGCTTATCAATATATGGGTCATAAGTAGGAGTTATAATACAAGAAATAGAAGTATCGAAAACTTGATTTACGTTATTTAAATCAGCAAGTTCATTATCATTTAAAACTATGTTATTTCCTTCTAACATATTTTGATTTTTAATATCTATTCCTCTTTCTAAAGCCAGTTTAACATATTTCTGATTTTCGGGTTGAGCACAAAATTCCGGGCTAAGTCTAATAGACACAGACTGTGCAATACCGTAGCCGACCATTTGTTGTCCATTATATTTTAGGGCAATTTTATCGTTTGTAACACTATTAAATCCATTATTCATCAAATTTAACATACAAATTGTTTTACCACTATTTCTTCCAGCAGCAAATAACACTCCATTTCCATTTTGTTCCACACAAGATGAATGTACACCTAAATATCCATCTATTTCCAAAAGCCTATTAAATAAATTAGCAACAAAATATTGAATTAATAAATTTCTATACTCTATTGTGCTAGCCTGAAAATTTGTTGCAAAACACATTTTAGAACTATTATCAATATAACAATCTAAAGTTGCATTATCAAACCATTTATCTACCATCCTATAATATTTTCCGTTTGGCTTTAAAATATTTTCGGATATAATCAATGTATAAGTTAGATTACTATTACACTCGGAAAACAACAAATGGTTTTTGAAATGTTCTTTAATTAATTGTTCAATATATTCATCACAAATTACATTTAAAACAATATTATTATACACTAAACTAAACTCTTTCATTTTACCTCTCATATTTTATTTTAAATTTTTCTTCAAAGGACAAAGTGGATCAACATCATCTAGATTTCCTAATTCAAATAGCACTCTAGCTCTACAACCTCCACGACAAACTTTATAATTAGAACATTTTTCACAAATTTCATTACCTTTAATATTAGATACTTGTAAACTTTTTTCCCAGAGTTCACTATAATCATCATTTTTTATATTTCCAATATTAAAATCACTTCCCCAGAAAATACAAGGAGAATAGTTTCCTATTTCATCTATCCAAACTGCTTCTTTTCCACAGTGACATCCAAAACCATTGGTTCCTATCCAAAATTTATTATTGGGCATATTTGGATAAACAATTTCTACTTTATTAGATTTGATTTTTTTCATATTATCCAGAAATCTAATATACTCATCTTGGTTAATTGTTAAGTCTTTACCAACAGCTCGTCCAAATGATAATAAAGGTGTATATCTAACTAAATCTATATCATATTTTTCGGCAATTTTCAGTAAATCATCTACCTCATCTATATTATACTTATTTATAGACATTCTTAAAGCTGTTCTACCTTTATAGTATTCTTTTAATAATTTAAGAGCTGCAATCGTTTTATCAAATGTGCCCTTTCCCCTTAATTTTTCATGATTATCTTTCATTCCTTCAAAACTAACCCACAAATAATCTACATCTAAATTATTTAATCTTTCAATAATTTCTTTTGTCAACAATAATCCATTTGTAACTATAGAAACAGCCAATTGTTTTTCCTTTCCATACTCCAAAATATCAAACAAATCTGTTCTTGTGAATGGTTCACCTCCGCCTAAGCATATAAAGAATGTTCCATTCTCTACCATAGAATCAAATAAATTATACATATCCTTTGTTGTTAGCTCTTTATCTTTTAAATTTCCAGAATCAGAAAAACATTGTATACATCTTAAATTACACTTTTTAGTTAAATTCATAGAAATTTTTAATGGTGCACTAATTGAATTTTCTTTACTTTTGTTTATTAACTTATATTCACCATCAAGCATCCTTTTTATTTGACCTGCAGTATTTTTGTCATAATAAAACTCTTTTTTCATTTTAGAATCATATACTCTTATTCCAAAATATTCTTCTACTATAAAATATCTTTTCATTTTTCCTCCTTATATTTTATCAATGTTGTATGTCCGTTTTTATGTGTATCTAAATTCTTTCCACAAGTTCTCGAGCAACATTTTGGCTTGCCATTTTTTATTGAATTACATTTAAAGCTTTTAACTAATTGTTTAAAAAAATATCCATTAACTATTTCTTCAATTGATTTATCAAATGCTGACAAGTTATCTTTTATATATAAATTATATTCATTCAACTCACTTGCATCAATTACATTATGGACAGTTTTATAACATACTTGTTGGTATACAGAACAACATGGAAATACTTCACCTTTTGCACTAATAAAAATACCACCAGTTTTTAAAGCTTCACAATCGATTTCATTCGTATCAAAATAATTGTCTATGTTGCCATACTGTTTTACAAGTTCAAACATTTTATCCTCGGTACTATTTCGATACAAAGGGTTTTCTGGTAATTCGATATAATATTTAATATTTCCGTCACTATCATACACAGGATGTTTTCCATAATCAGCAATGGTACTATCCAAATTTTGATCCTTTTCATATATATTTTTTAAAAACCTGCTTGTTTTTTTTACTTGAAAACATTTAAATCCTAATTCTTTACTTAATTTTTTTGCATCTTCAACTTGATTTTCATTGTGTTTAAATACAATAAAATCCCATTGAGCCTTACCAGCATTATTTATAAATGCAGTAGCATTTTTTATTACTCTTTCATATTTCGTATTACATCTATGAAGTGAATGAGTATCGCCAATACCATCAATACCAAATATTACTGTACAATTATAATCTTTTACTATTAAAGCTAAATCTTTCCACCAGTTTTCATCATACAATCCGCCATTAGTATAAATATCAATATCAACATTATTATTACATTCATAAAGATATTTTAAGATTTCTTTTAAATCTTTATTACAAATTGGCTCGCCATATACTCCGCATATACTTATCAATTTTAATTTTTTTATAAAGTCAGGTCTTAAAATCTTTTTGATATCATTTAAAGTTAACTCTAAAATCGGCAAGTTTTTTCTCACCTTGCCTTTAAAATTCCTATTGCACATAGGACACATAGCATTACATTTAGTTGTTAATTCTAAATGTAATCCACTTATATAATCATAAACAAAACCTTTTCTCATAAATTTTATTATACACTATTTCCTTTTTTTGTAAAGGTTGAATTATTTGAGTTTCGGTTTTTTACGAAAAATATTTATGAATTTTAT
>DVHV01000050.1 GCA_018711775.1 Candidatus Onthocola stercoravium
TCTAAATTATTATTTGCATATTCTTCTGTCTTATCTTTTATATCTTCAATCTTATAATCTTCATTTAATATTCCATATACCGGAGAAATTATTGGTGAAGGTTTAAACTTCTTTTTTTCTACCACTTCTCTTGTTTCAGTTCTTTCATAACGTCCATAATCATATTTCTTTTCAATTTTCTTTTTCTTTTCATATTCTAATACATTAGTTGTACTTTTACTACTTCTTTGTTGTTGACGAGACACTGAACTAGAAAATTCTTCTTCATCAAAATCCGGAAATGGAAAAGTATTTTCTGATTTAAATAAATCTCTTTCATTTAAAGTATTATAATTGCTTCGTGACACATTAGATGAATTTGAAGAACTCGAAAAATCACTAGAAGTATTAACTCTAGTTTGCTCTCTTACCGGTGAAGCTGCAGGAGTCTCAACCCTCCTTTGAGGCTCAATCTTCTCAGCAATTGGTTTTACTGGTTCGACTTTTTTAACTTCTTTTTTTTCTTCTTTTTTTATATCTTTTTCTTCTACTTCTTCATCTTCAAACAATATATCTTTTAATTTATTAAATAATCCCATAGCATTCACCTTTCCTAGTTTAATAAATCCGAATCCGGAATTTCTTCTTCGATAGGTTGAAAATCATCAGTACCAACATCTATATAATCATCATCATTACTATTATTATTGAAAATATCAAACTCTTTTTCTGCAAAGTCCAATACATTATCTTCCAATAAATTAGTAATTATACTATCATTATACACAATACTTTTTAAAATGCTTATAGCAGACAACATGGCTCTATTAATATCGCCTTCATCTACTATTACTTCTATTTTAGCATAATTATACATAATTTCAACCAAATATTTATCATTTTCTGTCAAATTTATTTCAACATAGCCAAAGTATTCCCCATTTGAAATACTAGTTGAATAAATATTTTCTGAATTTTCTTCATATTTATAATCTACTTGATTTAAATAGCTTACAGCATCGACATAAAGATAATAAGTGTTTTTACCATCTTCTAATATTTCATTAAAAAGAGTACTATCATTTACTTGCATGCCTCTAGGAAGATAATATTTATACCCAGTTCGATAAGTATTTGTTCTCGAACTAATTGTTCCAAAATTTTGAATTATTTCATCATAAGTTAAATCATTAATATTACTACATCCTGTTATTAAGAATATTAAACTGATTATTATTAATATTTTCTTCATTTAATATCTCCTCGCACTAATAATTATATCAAAAAAATTGCCACTTATAAAGTAGCAATTTTAAAGACAATTACATGCACCACCGGCCCCTATTGCATTTCCTAAAATTGGCTCAGATGTTCCCCAATTATTAGTAGTGCTACCAGCATAAGCATTTACTGTAGCATTTTCACTTATATATATACTATTAGCAATCAATGGAATACAATTACCATTTCCAGAAGCATCAGCATTTGCCCCAGTACCTATTCCAGAAGCAAAAGTTCCCCCAGTTGCAATTACATTGCCTCCATTAATTGTAATATTGCCATTTGTTTGGTTAGCTCCACCGCCAATTCCTGCAGCATAAGTTCCCCCAGTTGCAATTATAGTCCCAGAATTTATAATAATATCTCCAACAACTTGAGTAGAATTACCATGCTCACCATATACACCATTTCCTCCGATTCCAGCAGCATAATCTGCACCAATAGCGGTCAACGTTCCTGAACCATTTATTGTTAAACTTCCAGATACAGACACAGGCGAAACCGCATCCCAATACGCAACAGCTAAATTATCGCCAACCAAAGTTACGATAACATCTCCAGAAACTTTAATTCCCCCCATTATACCTGAATTTGACGAGATATCTATATTATTCAAAACAATATTAGTTGGATTTCCACCTAAAGAAATTGTATTGATATCTGCTGAACCACTTATTACTATTTCTAAATCATTATCAACTTCTACAGTCTCTTCAAGACCTCCCCCACTTACATACAAAGTATTAGGACTTTCACCTTCAGAAATAGTAATATCAC
Organism: Candidatus Onthocola stercoravium; assembly: GCA_018711775.1. Taxonomy (GTDB): domain Bacteria; phylum Bacillota_I; class Bacilli_A; order RF39; family UBA660; genus Onthocola_B; species Onthocola_B stercoravium. The sequence goes on from DVHV01000050.1 coordinate 2,038, forward strand.
CTAAAGATATATCCAATGCTAAACTAGTTAAGTCTGCTTCTCTATCATAAGACTTAATAGCAACTCCAGCCCTAAATTCTTGATTCATTGTATCATTTGTTACTGATTCATCAATAAACAAATATAAATCATAAGTAACACTACCTTGTAACGGTATTGAATCATTGTAAAGTCTATAAATTGTATTATATGTTCCTCCAATTCCAATATTAAGTTGATTTAATTCATCACTATTAAATTCACTTAATGCATTAGTTGCATCACTAAGTATTCCTTCTACTAATGCTTCTTTTGAATCGTGTTCAGTTATTACATAATGTATCGAACTATCACTAAGTGTATTTGTATCAAGTGTTGCCAAATACAAATTAAAACCAACATAACTTTCACACGAACTAGTAACTGTAAAAGTATATGGATCACTTTGCATACCTTTATTTCTACTCACCGGATAACTGTTTTCTATATTTATTGAATCTCCACCATCTTCTAAGGTTATTTTAGCACAACTAGATAAACTTACTTCCGTAACTGAATTAGAATCGATATTCGCTTGCATAAACGAATATGTTACTCCAAGCACTATACACCCAACAATTAATACCGACAAAATCGACAATGTTATAATTCTACTTCTTTGAGACATACTACTATTACCTACTTTCGTATTAAGTATATCACATTTTGCTCGTATTTAGTTCACATTTATTAAATTTTTTTTAATTAATGAGAAAATTCTTTTGAAAGAAGGGTAATATGAAATCAACACGCCTAGAAGAATTGAGAGAAGAACACAATTTAACCAAAAAAGAAATTGCTAAAGCCTTAAAAGTAAGCACCTCAATTTATTGCAGGTGGGAAAACGATAAAGATTCAATTCCTACAATAAGATTAAATGAATTAGCCAATTTCTATAATATAAATGTTGATTACATTTTAAGATTAACCAACAATAAAGTCACAATGAAAAAAAGTATTATTAATAAAAATTTAATATCCGCAAGAACTAGAGAATTAAGGATGGATATGAAATATACTCTTAGAGATATTGCTAAAATTTTGAATACCACTAGTTCTACTTGGAGTGCTTATGAAACTGGAAAAACTTTAATACTGTCTTCATTTTTAATAAAAATATGCCAAATCAGCAAAATATCCGTTGATTGGTTACTAGGAAGAACTGATAATCCCAAAATACCAAACTAACATATTTCTAAATTTAAATTTAAGCCGTGACAATTTGTAATGGTTTTATTTCCTTCATCTTTAAGTTTGTTAGGTAACTTCTATTATGTCAGTAAAATATTACTTTAACAATAATCAAGATAGAAAATAGTTATTTATTTTCCAATTGTTTTTCTTCAACATATTTATAATTTAATGCATTATCACTAATAACAACGGATTCACCAAGTCTTGCTTCAATATCCTTACGTGTGTTACTTGCAACTTGCCCACCTTCTCTAGCAATTTTTCTATTTTCTTCCAAACCAATAGGTCTATGTTTTTTAGCAAGTTCCCTAGCAGTTAATTCACCAATATCAGCAAGTGCTATCTCAATATCACTCATATTATCTCTTAAAGATTCTTTTCTAAGGCCTTTAAATTCTTTATATTCTTTAGCAGTCATTCCTGACCATTCTTTATAAATATCATTAGTTAATATTGCATATTCGATATTACTTTCAATACCTCCAGTCTTCCAAACATCAGTTAATTTTTTTCTCTCTTGTATTCCTTTAATTCTTTTAGCAATCCAGTCTTCATCATATCCTTTTGCTCTATAAGTATCTACTGCTCTCTGCATCGTAATTGAAGGATCAAAAACTTCATCAATTCTCTCACTACCAAGTCTTGCTAACCATTGTTTTATTGGTTCGGCATTTTTGGATGGAATTGATTCAATTATTCTGAACATTCCTTCAATATCAGTTACATCAGTCATCCGATATTTTCCATCTTGTGCTTTCAATTTCAACTGTCTAGTAATACTAGACGTTTCAAAATTTTCTTCGTTTTTCAGTTTATTTTTTAACCAATTCCAATATTTTCTGGGTTCACTACTATCAGCAAGTACTCCAACTATATCAATAACACTTATAAAGTATTTTTCTTGCTCCTTATCCCAAACTGTTCTTATTGTTTCATTATTAAATATTTTATTAATTAAATACATTTTATCTTGATTCACAAAACCACCCTCCATCATTTATTTTTCCTTTGAATCTAGATATATTTTCATAATAGAAGTAAACAAATCTTCTTTCTGAGTATTGGATAACTCATTGCTGTTAAATAATATTCTTGCTTTCTCAATCAAATCTAAACAAGAATCAGTTGTTTCTGTCAAAAAGAAGTAAGACATATCCACTTTAAAATACTCACATATTTTTTCTAATTGTTTTAAACTTAAATTTCTTCTTCCATTTTCCAAATTAGAAACTTGTCCTTTACTTAAATCTAAAAATTTCGCTAAATCACCTTGCGTTATACCTCTTCTGGTACGCAATAATTTCAATTTTCCCCCTAAATCAGAATACACATTATCACTGCCTTTCTGAATACATTGTAACAAATATACTTCAATTAGTAAACAAATTTTGCAAAAAAATATGTTGATAATTAGTTATTTACTAACATCAACATATTTTATTTTTATACCATTTTTACTAAATTTTTCTTCATATTCCGTTTCAACATTATCTATATTTTCCTCATGTAAATCATAACTTATCTTATTTATTTTATAACCATATTCTTTAAATGATTCTAAACTATATTGAAACAAGTTATCATTATCAGTTTTCATTACTATATGAGGATTTCTCCTAAATAACTTATCATAACTTTCCAAAAAATTTCTTGCAGTCAGTCTTCTTTTAGCATGTCTATCCTTTGGCCACGGATCAGAAAAATTAAGATATATTGTATCAACTTTACCCTCTAATACTTCACTTAAATTCTTGGCATCCATTATCATTATTCGTAAATTATCAGGTTTAATTTCTCTAATCCTTTTTATAGCAACACTGGCAACACTAGAATACTTTTCTACTCCAATAAAATTTATATCAGGATATTTTAAAGCCATTTCCAATATAAATTTACCCTTTCCCATTCCAATTTCTAAATGAATTGGATTATCATTATTAAACCCATCATAAAAAAAATCGCAAGAATTAATTACTTCATCCTTATCTTTGGGATTACGCATCCGCATTTTAACCACTTCCTAAAATTAACATATACTACTTGTAGGAGGAAAACATATGAAAAAAACGAGAAATTCATTTTTTACAGAAGCAGGAATGTCCTACTCTGGATATAATCCTAATGTTCCTAACATGATGCAAAATGGCATCCCCTACCAAGCCCAAACAAGTTACAATTCCTTTTACTCTGGCCCAAACAATATTCAAGGTAATATGCCGTACCCTCAACAATATACGGGAACTGATAACATTGAAAATCGCTTAGCCAAAATTGAAAGACAAATTAATCGCTTAGAACATCGCATTAGTAAATTAGAATCTACAAATACTACATTTATAACCGAAGACATAGATACATCTAATAATATGTATATGCTTTAATTATAAATAACAAGAGCACTAAAACAATAAATTTGATCTTCACCACAAACAGCAATTGCCACTTGGTACTTGATATCTATTATATCAAACTCTCCAGAATTTAGAAAGCCATTAACAGCGTTTTCTAAATCTTTTTCATGTGATTCATCAAATACTTTGACTTTCATTTTTATCACCGTTAATATATATGAAAAATAGATTAGAATAATTCCTAATCTATTTTACAACAATATTGACAATGCGTCCTGGAATAACTATTATTTTGACAACTTCTTTACCATCAATATGCCTTTTGACATTTTCTTCACTTAAAGCTTTACTCTTAATACTTTCTTCATCTTCATTAATAGAAATCTTTATTGAAGATCTAAGTTTACCATTTACTTGTACTCCAATTTCTTTTTCATCATCTATAGTTTTCGCTTCATCATAAACTGGCCATGTACTTTCACAAATTGGTTTATAACCAAATTGTTCATTTAATTCTTCCGTAATATGTGGAGCAATTGGATTAAGTAAAGTAAGTAATAAATGGTAATCTTCTTTAGTTATATTTGTCATTTCATCATAACTATTTGCTAAAATCATCAATGTCGATATAGCAGTATTAAATGACATAGTAACTAAATCATTTTGCACTTTCTTGATACTCTTATGAATTATTTTTTCTAACGCATCAGAATATTTATCTCCATCAACAACCTTTTCTTTTAAACGAATTACTTTATCTAAGAATCTCTTGCAGCCCTTTAAAGAATCAGTACTCCATGGACAATCGCTTTGATAATCTCCCATAAACATTTCATAAACTCTCAAAGTATCTGCCCCATATTCATTTACAATATCATCCGGATTAATTACATTTCCTTTAGATTTACTCATCTTTTGGTTATCACTACCAAGTACCATTCCATGACTTACTCTAGTCCAAATCATTTCCTTACTTGGAACTAAACCGATGTTATACAAAAATTGTACCCAGAATCTCGCATAAAGTAAGTGTCTAGCAGTGTGTTCCATTCCACCATTATACCAATCTACTCTTCGCCAATATTTCATAGCATCCATTGAAGCAAATTCATGGGTATTATGTGGATCCATAAATCTTAAGAAATACCAACTTGACCCTGCCCAGTTTGGCATCGTATCAGTTTCACGTTTTGCAGGTCCACCACATTTTGGACATGTTGTATTTACCCAAGTATCAATTTTAGCAAGTGGACTTTCTCCATTATCAGTTGGTTCATATTCAGCAACATCTGGTAAAAGCAAAGGTAAATCTTCTTCATTCATCGGTTGCCAGCCGCAGGTGTTACAATAAATCATTGGAATTGGTTCACCCCAGAATCTTTGTCTTGAGAAAATCCAATCACGCATTTTATAGTTTACTTGTTTTTTACCACAATTATTTTCTTCTAAAAACTCTAACATTTTGCTTATTGCATCTTCTTTATTTAAACCATCTAAGAAACCAGAATTAATATGTATTCCATCGCCTTCCATAGCTCCCGGAGCAAGTGCATACTCAAAAGTCTTCTTATGAAGTCCATCATTTACTTCAGCCATAATGGTATTTTTATCTACCCATTCCAAATCAAATTTTTCATCATCATCTAAATTTTGTTCATCTTGAGCATTGCTTACTAACTTAAATAAAAATCCTGTTGATTCAATATTGAAATATTTATCTTTATTATAAGCATAATAGTGATGATTTATCTTTGGAAGTTCATGAACAAGTTCAATATCTTTATATCCAGTTTCTTCTTTTATTTCTCTTATAGCACAATCTAATGCTGTTTCTCCTTCTTTAATTGTACCTCCAATAAACAAACGACCTCCCATTTCATGCCAATTAACTGTCAAATATTTGTCATTTGCCTCATCATACAAAATTGCTACAATCGAATTTTTCTTAGTTTCCACTTCATGAGGAGTACCAGTTACTTCTTCAAGCACTTGAATAATTGGAATATTAAATTTAGTTGCAAATTCATAGTCTCTTGTATCATGCGCAGGAACTGCCATAATGGCTCCAGTACCATAACTTGCAAGAACATAATCACTTATATAAATTGGTATTTTTGCTCCATTCACTGGATTAATTGCATAAGCCCCAGTAAATACTCCAGTCTTTTCCTTATTAAGTTCTGTTCTTTCCATTTCATTTTTTAATAGACATGCTTCTTTATAAGCTTCTACCTCTAACTTTTTATCTTCAGTTGTAATTACATCAACTAATTTATGTTCTGGAGCAAGAACACAATATGTTGCCCCAAATAAAGTATCACATCTTGTTGTAAATACTGTAAACTCTTCTTCATGTCCATCAATTTTAAATGTTACTTCTGCTCCAATTGATTTACCAATCCAATTGATTTGACCAAGTTTTACTTTTTCCGCAAAGTTAGTATCATCAAGTCCCTTAAGCAAATCTTCTGAATAATCACTCATTCGAAGCATCCATTGACTTTTTTCCTTTTGAACAACTTGAGTACCACATCTCTCACATACTCCCCCAGCTGCATCTTCATTTGACAAAACCGTTTTACAATTTGGACACCAATTTACAGGCACTGTATCTTTATAAGCCATCCCATGTTTATAAAATTGTAAAAATTGCCATTGTGTCCATTTATAATATTCTGGATCAGTCGTTGAAAACTCTCTATCCCAATCAAATGAAAAACCTAATGTTTGCATTTGTCTTTTAAAAGTCTTAATATTTTCTTTTACTGCTTCCTTAGGATGAATATGATTTTTTATTGCATATTGTTCTGCTGGCGCCCCAAAAGCATCCCAACCCATTGGAAACAATACATTCTTTCCTTGCATCCGCATCATTCTAGCCATTGCATCTTGGGCTGTATAACTACGAACATGCCCAACATGAAGACCTGAACCTGATGGATAAGGAAACTCAACCAAAATGTAATATGGTTCTTTATCACTTCCCGTAACAGCCTCAAAACTTTTATGTTCTTCCCAATATTTTTGCCACTTTTCTTCTATTATTTTACTATTCATCTTTCTTCCAACCTTTCTTAACTAAATGTCTTCCTAATAATTCATATAATGCATATATAAGTCCAAATAAAAGCACAAATGCGAGGAGTATTTGAAAAGGTAAATCCCATGGAATACTATAAATTATTACAAACACTAATGCAATAATAAATGCATTAATTAAAGATGATAACACAAATACATAATTAAGATTCATTTTATTAACATCAAGCTTGAACTTCGGAATTAAAATTGAAAATCCCACAAAATCCTCAATTTTTTTATTTCTTTTTTTCTTCTTAGCCTTTTGTATATTCTTATATCCTCTTTTTAAAATGAGAAAATAATTGACAACAAAAACAATTATAAATAACGCAACACCCCAAATTAATGTTAATACAAATTCATTCATAATATCCCTCACTAAAGAACAAAAGCCAAACAAGTTTGGCGCCTTGCATCACTACAAGATATTTCTACTTCACTAGACTCTTTGAGCCCTCCATAGACCAACTTCGGATGGTCGCCACCCTACTATTTT
>DVHV01000051.1 GCA_018711775.1 Candidatus Onthocola stercoravium
ATCTTATTAATTGTAGTGATACTACGTTTAATATAGAAAAATAGACACTAGCCTTGTTCAGGTATAGTGTCTGTACCAAACATGCAGGCATTATCCACTAGAGGTAACGCTTACAATTTTATTTTAACAAATGTTAATAAGCTTTGCAACTTATTTTTTGTCATGTTTTGTCATCATTTTGAAGTTTCTAGGTTTAATAAATATTCTTTTTTATCAATACCACCAGCATAGCCAGTTAAAGTTTTATTTTTACCTACTACACGGTGACATGGAACTATAATACTTATTGGATTTTTACCGACTGCAGTTCCCACCGCTCTAGGTGATGTATTTAATATTTTGGCAAGATCGCCATAAGTTACAAATTTACCATAAGGAATTTTAAGTAAACTTTGCCAAACTGCTACTTGAAAGTCACTACCAATAAATTTTATTGGGATGTTAAAATCCGGTTTATTTCCCTCAAAATATGAATCTAACCATCTTTTTGTTAAATCAAATACTTCTAAGGAAGTTTCCTTAGCATCTTCATTTAAATTTTTGGCAAAATACTTTTGATTTACAAACCATAATCCTGTCAGATTATGCCCATCGCTTGCTAGAAGAATCTCACCAATCGGAGAATTATAATGTGATATATAATTCATAATTACCTCAATTTGAAGGTCTTCGGTGCATATCTATAAACCAAAAATAAAGATATTAAAGAATAGACAATTGCAAAGATAATCATGATAATACCAAAAGTAAATGATGATACTTTTAAGTCAGATATATAGTAACAAAGCCAATAAGTTGCTATACTTACAATTGTATAAGTTGTACTTTTCATTTCCATGCCAATATTATATGGTTGAAGTAAGTAATATAAAATAAGATTATGAACAGAAAAGAAAATTGACATTGCTACAATTGAGAAGAAAACTACAATATAAGTAATAAATGATGCTCCCCCACTTACAGCTAAAAGAATAGAAATAACTAAACTCATTGTAAGTGCAGGAATTAAATTAAGGATAATTAATGTTTTTAATCTTTCTTTAAATAAAGAAAGTAAAGTATTTGGTTGTCTATAGAAACGATAACTAAGCATAGAGTGATCACAATTCATAAACATAGCATTGGTAACAACTTTACCAGTATTTAAAAAGTACATTAGCAATAAAATAAATGGCAAATAGTTCAATATAAAATTATTTATTATTTCTTTAGATTCAGGAACTATGAAAAGAACAAATAATAAAACTATGCCAACTAATAAAATACCTAAAGTTGTTTTTTTAGCACTATCGCTTAGTATTTTACGATGTCTTTTGACAAATAAATCATGAAAATAAGCAAAGCCTTCTTTATTACTAGTGATAGTAGTATCAATGCTTATTTGTTTTAAATTACTTGCAATTATAGTATTCTTTTGGGCATCTTCACTATTAACAAAAACATTATCAGGATTTAATAATTTTTTATATAGTTTAGCATAATTGGGATATTTAAATACTGTCTTAATAGAAATTAACCCTAATATTAGGATAATAACACTTATAATTAAAAATAAGTAATTAGGTATAACAATATTAAAGTAAGGCAAGCCATATGCTAAGCCAAGTAAAATAGCTATTAAACCAAAATACAAAGTCCAAGATTCAGGTTTGTTTTCATTGATTACTTGTCCTTTTATCTTCATGCGATAAAAATAGAAATTTATAGCAATAAACTTTAATATGATAGTTAGGATAACTAAAAGTAAGATAAAATACCAAGGAACTATATTATGAGCAAGTAGCAACAATGCCGTTAATTGGCCGATGAAAGTACTACCTAAAAAATATAGAAAGTTACTAATTGTATGATTACGAGCATTCATTTTCATTAATACTATCATATAATATTTATCTCTCGTTGGATTAAATATTTCTGTATTGGAAAATGAACCAATAAGGGCTAAGAATAAATAGATATGCATAAAAATTTCATAGCTATTACTTTTATATAAACTTAAAGGTAATATTAAAAATACTGCTATATATAATAATTTAAAGCCAAATATTTTAATGATTTCTCTTATAAATGTTATGATAAAACTTAAGATTTTAAAAAACTTCATTTTATATAGAGAATCTGGAATAAATTTACCTATAAATGGGATACGTTGTAAACCATAGATAAATTCATTTACTGTATAAGCATTTTTAACTTGAAAAGAAATGCGAAAATCATTAAGCATTTTCTTCACCCTTTAAAACATTAATAATTTTTTCTTTAAATTTATCATTGTTCATATTACTCTTATCAATACTTTCTAAAGTCCCATTATTTAAGACTACTATTTCATCACATAAATCTAGGGCTAGTTCCATGATATGGGTTGAAAAAATTAAAATATGCCCTTTCTTTAGTTTTTTTAATAGTTCTTTCATTTCTTCAGCAACTACTACATCAAAAGATGTCAAAGGTTCATCTAAAAGCAAAATGCTAGGACTAGCAATAATGTGGACTAACATTTGTACTTTATTTTTCATCCCATGGGAATAATCTTTCATTAATTTATCGCGATCTTCGGGTTCAATTTTTACTAAATCAAAATATTCATCAATAGTTTTTATATCAGTGATATTATCTTTGTTAATGTCGATAAAAAACTTTAAAAACTCACGCCCTGTTAGGAATTCTGGAACAACTGGTGTTGATAAAACATAGCCGATATCTTTAGATTCAATTTTGCGTTTTTCACCATCCATAATATAAAACTCACCAGCATCAACATCTAAATCTTCATTTAAACAATTAAATAGTGTCGTTTTACCAGCACCATTGCGCCCAAGAAGGCCATAGATTTTGCCACTGGTAAATTCAAAATCTATATCTTTTAAAACTTCTTTGGAACCAAAGTTTTTCTTTAAATTTTTAATTACTAATTTCATAAAATACCTCACACAATAATAGTATATCAAAAATAATGTTATAGGCAAGAAAAAAGAGCATATCTGCTCAATTACATACAAGGATTTATTCTGGTTCTATTTAAATCTACTTTTTCTGAAGGCAATTCAGAATTTATAGTTTTTTCTTCTCTTTCTAACATAAAAGTTAAAATATCTTGCATTACTTTTTTTTCAACTTCAACATTATCTATTGAATAGTTCAACTTACGAATTACCTTTATTAACTCTTCTTTATCTTTTTCTAAGTCTTGGATATTCTCTCTGAGTAATTTTATTGTTTCGTCGAGATTTAACGAAATATATTGTTGTATATTTTTCAAAATTCTAATCAGTTTAGGAGCACAATAAATGCCATAAGCTATTAAAAATATTAAAAAAGCAAAATTAATTGTTAAACTTAAACCAACAAAAGAAATTATTACTAACACACTTTGCCAAATCAATGATCCTAATTTACTCTTTTCTTCATTATATAAATTATCTTGCTTTAAAAGATTTAATAATTGTTTGTTATTAGATACTAATTCATTATTTAAATCTTCTAAATTAACTTCTGCTAACCTTATTGTTTCTTCAATCTGTAATTTCTTTACTTCTAGTTCTTGAATTCTTTTTTCCTTTTGTGCAACCAAAGCTGCATTTCTTATCATAATTAATAATACACCCCTTCATGGAAATGATAGTATTTTACCTCTTTTAAGAGGTAAAGTCAATAGTAATATTTTTTTTGAGTTTCGGTTTTTTACGAAAAATATTTATGAATTTTAT
>DVHV01000052.1 GCA_018711775.1 Candidatus Onthocola stercoravium
AATTAGCTGATATTGTGAAAAGAACAAGTAGAGTGCTTAGTATGAATATCGATAATGATGCGGCAGTAGAATTAGCTAAAAGAAGTCGTAAAACTCCTCGTATTGCTAATCGTTTATTTAAAAGAGTTCGTGACTTTGCCTTGGTTAAAGGTGATGGCAAAATAGATTTAGATATAACTTTAGAGTCACTTGAACGTCTTAATGTCGATAAGTATGGGTTAGATTCTATCGATATTGAATACCTAGAAGCATTAATAAATAAGTTTAATGGTGGACCAGTTGGTGTGGAAACTATTTCGACGGCTATTGGTGAAGAGATAACGACTATTGAAGATGTCGTTGAACCATTTTTATTGCAAGAAGGATTTATCAAAAGAACGCGTAGTGGTCGAGTAGCTTGTGAAAAATCTTATGAACATTTAGGAATCGATCATAATCGAAGCTTATTTGAAAGTGGGGGATTATTTTGATTTTAGATGGTAAATTGGTTCGAGATAAATTGTTAGATGGTTATAAGGAAAAAATAAGAAATAAAAATCTTGCTATTAAATTAGCTATCATTTTAGTTGGAGATAATGAAGCTAGTAAAATATATATTAGAAATAAGGAAAAAGCCTGCGATTATGTTGGTATTGTTGTTGAAAAGTATTTGTTAGGTGCTGATACTAGTGAAGTTGAACTTATGTCTTTAATTGAAAAATTAAATAATGATGTTAGTGTTACTGGTATAATTTTACAAAGTCCTGTACCAAGTCATATAGATTTTGATAAATGTAGTGGATTAATTAGTTCTAAAAAAGATGTTGATGGGTTTACTAAAGAAAATATATATAATCTTTATTTGGGACATGATACTATTTTACCTTGTACAGTAAAAGGTATTATTAGATTATTAGAATATTATAATGTTCCTATTAGTGGTGCTAATGTGGTAATAGTAGGTCGAGGTAATATTGTAGGGCATCCACTTAGTTTAGCTCTATTAAATATGGATGCAACAGTAACGGTTGCTCATTCAAAAACTAAAGATTTGGCTAATTTAACAAAGAATGCCGATATATTAGTATCAGCAACTGGGTATCCACATTTAATAAAAAAAGATATGGTAAAAAATCGTGCTGTTGTTATAGATGTGGGAGTCTCACGAGTTGATGGCGATATCGTTGGAGATGTCGATTTTGATAATGTTAAAGATGTTGCTTATGCTATTACGCCGAATCCTGGAGGTGTTGGGCCAATGACAGTAGCAATGATTATAGATAATTTATTGATGATGAAGGAAAGTGAAAACAATGGATAAGATTTTAGAAAATGCTTTAAGAAAAGAGCGAGTTAGACAAGAAAATAATATTGAGTTGATTGCTTCTGAAAATTATGTATCAAATGATATATTAAAATTACAAGGTAGCATTTTAACTAATAAATATGCTGAAGGATATCCATCAAAAAGGTATTATGGTGGTTGTGAATATATCGATATATTTGAAGATACTGCTAGGGAATATGCTAAAAAGTTATTTGGGGCTAGTTTTGCTAATGTGCAACCACATTCGGGATCTAGTGCAAATATGGCAGTATATCGCGCATTACTTAATCATGGCGATAAAGTAATGGGAATGAATCTAGCAAATGGAGGACACCTAACTCATGGTCATAAAATGTCTTTTAGTGGAATGGACTATGAAATAGTTGATTATGATGTCGATCCTGAAACGGAAATGATCGATTATGATGCATTAAGAGAAAAAGCAATACGGGAAAAACCTAAAATGATTATTGCTGGTGCTAGTGCTTATTCACGGACTATCGATTTTGCTAAATTTCGCGAAATTGCTGATGAAGTTGGTGCATACTTGTTCGTTGATATGGCTCACATTGCAGGATTAGTTGCTGCAGGATTACATCCAAGTCCAGTACCTTATGCTGATGTAGTAACTACAACTACTCATAAGACTTTACGAGGACCTCGTGGTGGTTTGATCCTTACTAATAATGAAGAAATTGCTAAGAAAATTGATAAGGTGATTTTTCCGGGGATTCAAGGTGGACCTTTGATGCATGTAATTGGGGCTAAAGCACAGTGTTTCTATGAAGCATTACAACCAGAATTTAAGGACTATCAAGAACAAGTTTTAAAAAATATCAAAGTTCTAGCGGAAACTTTAGAAAAAGAAGGGTTTCACATAGTGTCTGGGGGCACTGACAATCATTTAATTTTAGTTGATGTAAAAAGCGGTTGTGGTTTGACTGGTAAAGAAGCCCAAAATTTACTTGATACCATTCATATAACAGTTAATAAAAATGCTATACCAAATGATACGGAAAGTGCAAATGTAACTAGTGGTATTAGACTTGGCTCACCAGCGATGACTACGCGTGGTTTAAAAGAAGATGATTTTAAGAAAATTGGAAGCATTATTGCTAGTGCTTTAAAAAATCACGATAATAAAGAAGTACTAAAAAGATTAGAGAGTGAAGTTTTAAATATAACTAGTAAATATCCATTATGGTATGAATAATATGAGGAGTAAAAAATGATAAAAGTTGATATTGCAAAGACTTATTTTGAAGATGAAGAGGGAAAATTAGATTTAGATAGTAGTTTAATGTTGAGTGGCAAATTTGCTGGTGTTTGTTATGATGAAGAAGGATATAATCATTTAAAAAATGAAAGCGAAGAAAAAACGAGAAAAAGAATATCTTTAACTAAAGATAATGGACATCATAGTGTGTATGATCATATTTATATGAGTTTAAATATTACTAATATTCCAAAAATTCTTGCTATGGTTTTAAATAATGAAAAAGAATATACAACTAGTGAAAAATCTGCTAGATATACTCCAATTAAACCAGGTAAGGATTCAGTAATTACAGAACAAGAACATAGGCTTTATGAAAAATGGATGGAAATATTTAAGAATAAGATTAAAGATATGTATGGTAGTATTTATAATGATAGTAAGATAACTAAACTTGCTCAAGAAAATGCTCGTTATTTAGTTACAGTATTTATGCCAACTACTATGATTTATACTGTTTCTTTAAGACAAATAAATTATATTGTATCTTGGTTACAAAAATATATTGCAACATGTGATCAAAGTAGTGATTTTGAAAGAAAATTAGCAAATTCTATGCAAGAATTTATTAATGAATTAGAAAAATTAAATGTCTTAGATGAAGGACTTCTTACTAATGAAAAAAATAGAAGTATTTCATTATTTGGAAGGAATTTAGATAGTAAGAAAGAATATTTCGGTGATGTATATGCCACTGTTTATAAAGGTTCATTTGCTTCCTTTGCTCAAGCTCAAAGACATAGAACTTTAGATTATAAAATAGAACTTATGGAAGAAAAAGAATTTTTTGTTCCACCGATAATTGAAGATGATGAAGTTTTAGTTAATGAGTGGTTAAATGATATAAGAAGTGTTGCAGATGTTTATCCTAACGGAGAACTTGTTACTATATTTGAAAGAGGAACATATGAAAACTTTATTTTGAAATGTAAAGAAAGGTTATGTAGTGCTGCACAGTTGGAAATAATGCGACAAACTAAAGATACTTTAACAAAGTATTATGAATATTTATTGGAAAATGATGATCATTTAGCGGAGGATATAGAACAATATACTCATGGGGCAAGATGTACATTCCATGATTATAAGTGTGCACAAACGTGTGGATTTAAAGAAGGTATTACTTTGACAAGAAAAATATAAAAGTGGTGAGGTAAATGAAAGGTAAGTTAATTGTAATTGAAGGAACTGATTGTTCTGGTAAGGAAACTCAAACAAAGAGAATAGTTGAGAGATGTAAAGAAAAAGGAATAAATATTTATAATTATAGTTTTCCAAGATATGATACACCGACAGGTAGAATTGTCGGAGGACCATACTTAGGCAAATCTTATATTTGTGATGGCTGGTTTCCGGAAGGTGCAACAAATGTTGATGCTCTTGTAGCATCTGCTTATTATGCTGCCGATAGAAGATATAACATCAATGAAATAAAAAATCATTTAGAAAACGGGGATATAGTTTTGTTAGATCGTTATGTTGAATCTAATATGGCTCATCAAGGAGGTAAATTAGCATCTAAAGAAGAACGTCAGAAGATTTATGAAAAACTTGATGAACTTGAATTCGGTATTATGGAACTACCTCGCCCAGATGCTGTAATATTTTTATATATGCCATTTGAATACGTAGCTATATTAAAACAAAGCCGAGCAGAATCGGCAGACCAACATGAAGCTAGTAAAGAACACTTAGAAAGAGCAGAACAAGCATATTTAGAACTTACAGAAAAGTATGGATATATAAAAATAGATTGTGTTAAAGATGATGTAATTAGAACTATTGATGATATTAATGATGAAGTAATGGATAGATTTGAGGAAATTATAAAATGAATATCGAAGAATATAATTATGATTTACCTGGGGAATTAATTGCTCAAACTCCCCTTAAAAATAGAAGTGATTCTAAACTGTTAGTAATGGATAAAACTACCGGCGAACTCCAAGAAACTATATTTAGAAATATTATCGATTATTTAAATCCTAAAGATATACTTGTTTTAAATGATACTAAAGTAATTCCGGCAAGACTAATCGGTGAAAAGGAAGACACTCATGCAGTTATTGAACTTTTACTTTTAAAAAATATTGAAGGTGACATCTGGGAATGTTTATCTCGTCCTCAGAAGAGACTACATGTTGGTACAATTATAACTTTCGGTGGAGGATTGTTAAAAGCAGAAGTTACTGAAAAGAAGGATGAAGGAATAGTCATAGTTAAATTATTATATGATGGTATTCTTATGGAAATATTAGATAAATTAGGTACTATGCCACTTCCACCATACATACATGAAAAGTTGAGTGATCAATCTAGATATCAAACTGTCTATGCTAAGAATATTGGTTCTGCGGCAGCACCAACGGCAGGGTTGCATTTTACTAATGAATTATTAGAACAAATAAAAGCTAAAGGTGTAACTTTAGTTTATGTTACACTTCATGTAGGACTTGGGACATTTAGGCCGGTGGAAGTGAGTGATATTACGAAACACCATATGCATAGTGAGTATTATGTATTATCTAAGGAAGCAGCAGATACTTTAAATAATGCTAAGGGTAAAATTTATGCTGTTGGAACTACTTCGACCAGAGTCTTAGAAACCGTGCGAAAAGAACATGATAAATTTGTTCCATGTAGTGGTAATACAGATATATTTATTTATCCGGGATTTGAGTTTAAAGCCATTGATGGTTTAATTACGAATTTTCATTTACCTAAAAGTACACTTTTAATGTTAGTTTCAGCATTATCAAGTAAAGAAAATATATTAAATGCTTATGATTATGCTATAAAACATGATTTTAGATTTTTCTCATTTGGAGATGCTATGTTTATAAAATAAGTTGTCTAATTTACTTAGGCAATTTTTATTTTTGGGAAAAACTTGCATGTTTGAGTTAAAAGTCGTGGGAAAAACTTGTATTTTTATGATTTTATTGTAAAATTAAGTTAGAAATGGGGTTGTTGGTATGTTAGAAAGAAAAATAACTAAAGAATTATTAGAATGGAAAAATGAAAAGAATAAACCTTGTTTATTAATAAAAGGAGCAAGAAATGTAGGTAAAACTTATATAATTTCTGAGTTTGCAAAAGACAATTATCAAAGTTTAATTTATATAAATTTTGAGACAATGCCTAAATATAAAGAAATTTTTAATGGGAATTTAGATATTGATACTTTAATAATGAAATTAGAATTGTATTTTCCTAATACTGAGATAATACCAAATAATACAATATTATTGCTAGATGTGATAGAGTTTTGTCCAAATGCTCGTGTTGCTTTAAAGTCTTTTGCTTTAGATGGTAGAATTGACGTTGTTGCTTCGGGATCATTGTTAGGACTGATTCTAATATTGTTGAATATGCAGAAGATGTTCTATACTTGATTAATTTATTAATTGATAACAAATAAAGGCAAGCTTTATTTGAATAAATATTATAATTACATAATAAAAATCAAGGGTCTAGAT
>DVHV01000053.1 GCA_018711775.1 Candidatus Onthocola stercoravium
AAGATAAAGCTCAAAACTTATTTTCATCTTCTGGTTTTACTAAAATAATTAAACTAAAAGATTATGATGGTAATAAGAATGAAGAAATGGAATTTATGCAAGGCTTGTTTAGTACGAGCGATGAAGTTACTATAAGTTCATTGAAATATAACTTTTATAAAACATTAAACAGTATTAGAACTACTGTTAATTCTAAAGAAAACAAGAACAAAATCTTACATAAGAGCAATAAAATGTTTAAAACTTTATTTATAATTTTAGCCTATATTAGTTTTGTTGGAACAATAATTCTCCAAATAATCGATTTTGCTCCAACTAGCATATTAATTATGGTTTGTTTTATAACTCTTTTCTATATGCCGTTTATTTTTGCCCTGTTTGCCATGAAAAATGCTTTAGTTATTAGAATTTTTGTCGGTTTATTTATACTGTTCCATGCTAGTATGTTTTATATTTCTTTAATCGGCAATTACATAATAGGTACGTTACCTATAATAAATATAATTTTTGCTATAATTTGTTCTGTTATTATAATTATAATTTCTGGTAAATTTAATTATCGTACCGAATTTGGTAATAAAATATATGGTCGTATTATTGGATTTAAAAAGTTCTTAGAGACTGCTGAAAAAGACCAATTAGAACACTTAGTTATGGAAAATCCTACATACTTTTATGACATTTTACCATATACTTATGTTTTAGGAGTATCTGATAAATGGATTAAGAAATTTGAAAGCATTGCTATCGAACCAGCTGATTGGTATGTATCAAGTACTACTTTCAATATAATTGCCTTTAATTCTTGTTTAACATCTGCCATGCGTACTGCTAGAATGAGTTATTCTTCTTCTAGTGGTGGCTCATCATTTAGTGGTGGTGGTTCCTCTGGAGGAGGTTCTTCCGGCGGAGGCTCCGGCGGTGGGGGCGGTGGCTCTTGGTAAAATACACTTTTTAGTGTATTTTTTTAAAAATTGATTGACGTACATTAGTTTGTTTTATATAATAATTAATATGTTAAAAAGAGTATATAATACTTTTTAAATTTAAACATATTTGTTATAATTATTTTAGTGTGGAGGTTACCGTGAATATATTAGATGGACTAAATAAAGAACAAAAAGAAGCAGTTGAACATATTGAGGGACCTTGTCTAGTACTTGCAGGGGCAGGATCAGGTAAAACCAAAGTTCTAACAATGCGTATTGCTAATTTAATTCAACATGGAATTTATTCCGGCAATATTTTAGCAATTACATTTACCAATAAAGCCGCTAAGGAGATGCGCGAGCGAATTAGTAATGTTGCCCAAGACAACTATGCTTTTGTAGGCACATTCCATTCATTTGGCCTAAAAATTATCAGAGAAAACTATGAAGCACTAGGGCTTTCTAAAAACTTTACAATTATCGATTCTGATGATGTAACTAGTATTATCAAAAAGATATTAAAAGATTTGGACTATGACCCTAAACAATATAGCCCAGGCTTTATCCGTAATAAAATAAGTTTTATCAAAAATGAAATGCTTAGTGATGCTGAGGTCGACAAATTTTTAAATAGTCCTCCAGAACAAGTTGCAGCCAAAGTTTATTTTGAATACGAGCGTGTTTTAAGAAGAAACAATGCTGTCGATTTTGATGACTTATTAAAGATGCCTGTAGAGTTATTTTTACATAATGAAGAAGTATTAGACCATTATCAAGAAAAATATCAATATATACTTATTGATGAGTATCAAGATACTAATGAAGTCCAATACAAGATGGTTAAAAAACTTGCTGAAAAATATCGCAATCTTTTTGTTGTTGGAGATATAAATCAATGTATACACGAAGATTCACTATTAAATACCAAAAATGGCATCAAAAAAATAAAAAATATAACAACAGATGATGAAATTTTAACTGGTGTTGGGAATGGTTTGGCTGATTATCAAAAAATAACCCATATTAGTAAAAGAAGATATAATGATAAAATTATTACAATTATTACTAGTACTGGAAAAAAACTTTCTTTAACTCCAGAACATGTTTGCTTTTACAAACTGCCATTAGAAGAAGGCAAATACTATGTATATTTGATGTATCGAAAAAATATGGGATATAGAATTGGCCAAACTATAAGCATAAGAAGTACAGGGACTAATCAATTACAAAATGGTTTGAAAATTCATTTGTTACAAGAGCACGGAGATAAAATATGGGTATTAAAAGTATGTGATAATGCAAGCGATGCAAGCTATTATGAGGAACTATTTTCTTCGGCATACGGTATCCCTAAGACTTGTTTTCATGCTAATGGCCGTAGAATTTCTTTAAATCAGGAACAACTAAATTCCATTTTTTCTAAAATTGATACTTCAACCAGAGCAGCAATACTAATGAATGATCATGGTTTAAGTGCTGATTATCCTTTTTATAAGGCCCAAGGTACAACTAGAAAAAACAAAAAACGTCAATTAATTAATATTAACTATTTAGCAGGTAGTAAACAAAAAATAAGAAATTATAATTACCAAAGAATAGCTTTTAATACTACTGATGATGAATTAAAACTAACTTTATCTAATGCTGGATTTAACGTTAGAAAAGGAAAAAATAATGATTTTAGAATAGAAACAGAAAGAACTACTGGAGAAGAAGCAGAAAAATTTGCTGAAAAAATCCTGATGTTTACACCTGATACAGAAATTAATTATCAAATAAGTCTTGATAAAGGAAAAAAATATCATTTTATAAATGCAGGCTCTCTTAGAGAAGGTATGATTATTCCGGTTTTAGAAAATGGAATAATAATTGAAGATAGAATAATTAAAATAATTTGTGAATACAAAAATTGTGAAGTGTATGATTTAACGATTCCTACCACTAGAAATATTATTGCGGACAATATTTGTGTTCATAATTGTATTTATGGCTTCCGCTGGTCAAATTATCGCAATATTTTAAATTTTGAAAAAGACTATCCCGAAGCCAAAAGTATTACTTTAAATCAAAACTATCGTAGTACTAATACCATTTTAAATGCTGCTAATTCTGTCATCAAGAATAACACTGAAAGCAAAGAAGTAAATTTATTTAGCGAACTAGGTGATGGCGTTAAGGTAAAATACATGCGTAGTTATGACGAAAAGCATGAAGTAACTCTTATTATGGAAGAAATAAAGAAGCTTCTTAATAGTGGTTATCATTACCAAGATATTGCTATTCTTTATCGGACTAATGCCCAATCGCGTACCCTTGAAGAAGGTATGCTAAAAGCAAATTACCCATATAAAGTGGTAGGTAGTTATTATTTCTACAAACGAAAAGAAATTAAAGATTTACTAAGTTACTTACGGCTTATTTCTAATCATGCTGATGATGTTTCCCTTGCTCGTGTTATCAATGTTCCCAAGCGAGGAATTGGTTCTAAATCTATTGAGGATTTAGAAACTCTTGCTAGAGAACAAAATACATCGATGTTTGAAGTATTAAGTAAACCAAAAGAATTAGAGTTTAAAAATCTAATATTAGAATTAACTGAAGCCAGTAAAGATATCGATCTTACTGAACTTATCGATTTAGTGCTTGAAAAAAGTGGTATGAAAGCCGAAATGGAAAAAGATAAAACTCTTGAATCGGAATTACGTCTTGAAAATTTAATGGAATTTAAAAGTATTACCGAAAATTATCAACATGAAACTGGTACTGTTAATCTAGAAGATTTCTTGGAAGATATTTCGCTAGTGGCTGATGTATCGGAACATAATGATAATGACGAAGCAATTACTTTAATGACGATGCACTCTGCTAAAGGACTTGAATTTAAAGTGGTTTTCCTAGCGGGTATGGAAGAAAATATCATGCCACACTCGATGTCTTTGCAAGATAAAGATGGCATCGAAGAAGAAAGAAGACTTTGCTATGTTGCTATAACCAGAGCAAAAGAACGACTTTATATAACCAATGCCAAAAGAAGAATGCTTTTTGGTAATACCAACATGAATCCTCCGAGTCGTTTTATCGGCGAAATTGAACCAAGTTTAATTGATAAAGAAGATTTAGGTATTAAAGAGGCTGGCTCATTTGATAAAGAAAAATATTATAATAAAGAAGCAACTGACTATCAACATGGCGAAGTAGTATATCACATGAGCTTTGGTCGAGGTGTAGTAGTTGATTGTGATGACCGTTTTGTAACAGTTGCTTTCGATAAAAGATTTGGTATCAAAAAATTCTTGAGTAATTATCAAGGACTTAAAAGGAGTGGAAAATGAAAAACTTAACTTTAGTTATTATGGCTGCAGGCATGGGTAGTCGTTTCGGTGGCTTAAAACAAATTGAACCAGTTGGACCAAATGGTGAAATTATCGCCGATTATTCAGTATATGATGCAATACGTGCAGGCTTTAGTAAAGTTATATTTATTATTCGTAAAGAAAATTTAGAATATTTTAAAAATAACATTTGTAATAAATTTGCCGATAAAATAAAGGTAGAATACGCATTTCAAGAATTAGATATGATTCCTGATGATGTAACTTTACCAGA
The DNA here is from genome assembly GCA_018711775.1 of Candidatus Onthocola stercoravium. Classification (GTDB taxonomy): domain Bacteria; phylum Bacillota_I; class Bacilli_A; order RF39; family UBA660; genus Onthocola_B; species Onthocola_B stercoravium. The sequence goes on from DVHV01000053.1 coordinate 4,536, forward strand.
GGGTAGAGAAAAGATGCTCGGAACTGGCCATGCGCTTTATTGTGCTGCCAATTTGATTGAGGGTGACTTCGTCGTTATCAATGCTGATGATTTCTATGGCTTCGATTCTTATAGAATTGCTGCTAAATTTTTTGAAGAAAATTTAAATAATGATACATACCTTACAGTAAATTATCCATTTTATGTAACTGCAAGTAAAAATGGTGCTGTAAAAAGAGGAGTCGTATTTACTGATGAATCGAACTATGTCATTGATAATCTTGAATGTGAAATAGAAAAGGTGGATAATCAATTAGTTGCCACAGCTTTGTTTAAAAATGAAAAATTTGTTATAAAAGAAGATCAACCAGTCACAGTTAACTTCTTTGGTTTTCGTCAAAGTTTTTTAAAATTGTTGGAAGAAGAATTTGATATTTTTATTCATCGACCACTAGGATTAAAAGATGAATTTTTACTTCCAGAAATTATCCGTCAGGGAATAAATAAAGATGAAATTAAAATATTAGCTAAAACTAGCGATTCAAAATGGATGGGTATGACCTATAAAGAAGATTTACCTGATTTGAAAAATAATATAGTTGAATTAATAAAGAAAGGAGAATATCCAGATAAACTCTGGGATTAAAATGAATGATTTAGCAAAAAGAGTAGAAGAATTAACGCATATATTAAATGAAGCAAACTATAACTACTATGTTAATGATAATCCGACGATTACCGATCAAGAATATGATAAATACTTGCGCGAACTCATTAATATTGAAACTGAACATCCTGAACTTATGAAACCGAATTCTCCGACTAATAGAGTTGGGGGAGAAGTAATTGACAAGTTTAATAAAATTGTTCATGCTCGTCCGATGTTAAGTTTAGCCAATGTTTTTAATGAAGATGAAATAAGAGATTTTGATGCCAAAATAAAAAAAGAAGGATTCAATCCTGAATATGTCTGTGAGTACAAAATCGATGGTTTAAGTGTTGCTTTAATTTATGAACATGGTGAGCTAGTGCGCGGAGTAACCCGTGGTGATGGTGTAACTGGTGAAGATATAACTCATAATGTCAAAACAATTAAGAGTATTCCTCTTACTTTACCAAGGCCAATTGATATTGAAGTCCGCGGGGAAATATTTATGAATAAAATCACATTAAAAAAATTAAATGAACAAAGAGAAAAAGATGGTCAACCACTTTTACAAAATGTTCGAAACGCTGCTGCTGGTTCCATCCGTCAATTAGATTCGCGAGTAACTGCTAAAAGAGAGTTAGATAATTTCATTTATTATTTACCAGAACCTGAAAAGTATGGTATTAAAACTCATCTAGAGGCTCTTGAATTCATGAAATCTCTTGGCTTTAAAGTTAATCCTGCTAATAGATTGGTAAGTGACATTACCGGAATATTGGACTTCATCGACGAAATTACAGAAAAAAGAAATAAACTGCCTTATGAAATCGACGGTGTAGTTATCAAAGTAAATAACATTGCCATGCAAGAAAAGTTAGGATATACTGCTAAATATCCTAAATGGGCAACAGCCTACAAATTTCCTGCTGAAGAAGTATTAACTAAACTTACTGATATCATATTTACTGTTGGTAGAACTGGAAGAGTTACTCCAAATGCCGTTTTAGAACCGGTAATTGTCATGGGATCAACTATCAGAAGAGCAACATTACATAACGAAGATTATGTCTTAAGTAAACACTTGATGATTGGTGATACTGTTGCAATCAGGAAAGCTGGCGATGTAATTCCCGAAGTAGTTGAGGCAAAATTCGAACGGCGAACTGGTAAGGAAATTCCTTTTCAAATGATTCATGAGTGTCCAATGTGTCATTCTAAACTTGAGAAAATTGCTGGCCAAGCCGACTATTACTGTAAAAATCCTGAATGTCCAAAACGTAACATTGAAAGTATCATTCATTATGTATCTAGAGATGCTATGAATATCGAAGGACTGGGAGATGAAATCGTCGAAGAACTTTATAATCTTGGTTTTGTTAAAAGTATAACTGATTTATATTCTTTAGAAGATAAGAAAAAAGCCATTATGGAATTCGATGGTTATGGCGAAAAAAGTTTAAATAAAATAATTGAAAATATTGAAAATTCTAAAAATAATAGTTTAGAAAGATTGCTATATGGTCTGGGAATCAAAGAAATTGGTACTAAAACCGCCAAATTGTTAGCAAGCGAATTTAGTACAATGGATATGCTCATTGGGGCAACAAGGGAAGAATTAGAAAGTATCCGGGATATTGGTAGTATAACTGCTAAAAGTGTCGTTGAATATTTTGCTACTCACAAGGATTTAATAGAAGAATTAAAACATATTGGCATCAATATGACCTATAAAGGACGCATTGCTGGAACCAATGAAATTGTTACTGATAAAAAATTTGTTATCACAGGTACTATAACTGGCTGGGGGCGTAACGAAATTAAAGACAAATTAGAGAGCTTCAATGCTAAAGTTAGTGGCTCTGTAAGTAAGAACACAGATATAGTAATTGTTGGGGCTAACCCTGGTAGCAAATATCAAGATGCTTTGAATTTAGGAATTACCATTTGGGATGAGGCAAAAACATTAGAAGTATTAAATAATTTGCAATAAATAATATATATGTAGTATAATTATGTTACTCGAGGAGGGTGAATATTTTTGAATAAGTTAAAAGAAATATGGGGGAAGAATAAGGTTTTAATCGTTTTAGGAATAATCCTTATTATCTGTTTTATCGCCATTTTAATTGTAACTTTCTCATTCTTTTTCGGAGGGAGTGAATCAGTTTATGGTGATAGATTAGATGGTATTGAAAATTATCCTATTGAAGATTCTTTCATCGATGAATATATTGCTAATTTAGAAAGTGATGAAATGATTAATTCTGCAACTTTTGATACAAAAGGAAGAATTATCTATGTTACTATCGATTTTGTTGGGGATACTTCTTTAGTTGAAGCCCAAAGTAAAGCAGCAGCATCCTTAGAACAATTTAGTGAAGAAACATTATCATATTATGATATTAACTTTACTCTTACAAGTGAATCTACTGAAAATAGTGAAGGATTTACAATTATGGGTGCTCGTAATGTTGCAGGTTCAGGTCTAGTTTGGAATAACAACACACCTGTAGAAAGAGAAGAAGAGTCATAATGAAAAAAAAGAGAAGTTTAATAATAATTGTGGTTAGTGTAATTGCTGTTATTGCCATTTGTATTGGCTTATATTTTCTTTTAAGTGACGAAAATAAATTAACAGTTGCTGAAAGAAACTGGATTAATGAAAACATTAATACTATTCAAAATATAAATGTTATTAATAATGCTAATGTTTTTGGTAAAAATGGTGAAGGTGTCTTCTATGATTTTATTTCTTCTTTTGAAGAAGAATATGGAATGTCTACTAATGCTATAACCTTTAACAGTGGTAATAATCCATCTGGTCTAACATTAGGTTCAAAAACTAGTGTTAGTGATTCAGATATTGTATTTTATGAAGATCATTATGTTTTAGTAAGTAAAACTGGAGAAAAGATTTCTGAAACAGAAGATTTATCAGGAAGAACAATAGGTATTCTTAATAGTGATTTAAGTTATGTATCAAAGTATGTTAACAATGTAACAAATGTTAGTTTTACCCAATTTGAATCTACTGAAGAATTATTTAAAGCCTTAGATGAAGATTTAAATTTTGTAGTAGTTCCTTTATTACAATATCTAGATACAATTTTAAGTAATGATTATAATATAGTTTACCATTTCAGTGATATTAAAGTTTATTATACTTTACAAACTAATGACTCAACTCTTAGTAGTGTTTTAAAAAAATTCTATGCTAGATGGCAAGATTATTTTGAAGAATCTTACAACAGAGCATTATTTGATACATTTACAACATCTTTGAATATAAGTGATACTGAAATTGATTCTCTTCAAAGTGTTACCTATAATTATGGTTTTGTCAATGCTTCTCCATATGAGGTAATAACTGGTGGTAAATATGGCGGAATAGTAGCTGTTTATCTAAGTAAATTTAGTGACTTCGCTGGTGTTGAATTCAATTTTGAAAGATACAAAAATTACAATAGATTTACTAATGCTGTTGCTAGTGGTGACATCGATTTATATTTTAATTACTACAATTTTACTGATGATTTCAATCAAACTAGTGGTTTAAATATCGAATATGTTGTAGCAGCCCGTCGTGATAATTTTGAAGTAATAAAATCAGTTAATTCCCTTATTGGTAAAACTGTCTACGTTGGGGAAAATAGTAAAATATATGATTATATTAAAAATATTTCAGGCATAAATATCGAAACATTCTCTACAACTAAAGATTTATTTAAATTAAATAAACGTGATGTTTACATAGTTTTAGACAAATATACTTTTGATTACTATAGTGATAATCGTCTTGACAACTATACAGCTAGATATAGTGACTACATTGATTCAGTTTATACATTTAAAGTAAGAACTGATAGTGCATTATACCGTTTATTAGATAAATATATAAGTTTCTTAGATGAAGAAGAAATAGTTATCGAAGGATTAGATAATCATTATGAAACTATAAAAAGTGGTGGAGTAATAACCAAGATTGCTGAATATATTTTATACATTGTAATTATTGCTATCATTATTGCTTTAATAGTAATTAAAAAGAGTAAAAAAATAACCATTGCTCGTAAAATTAAAAAAGAAGATAAAATGAAATTTATTGATCAACTAACTTCACTTAAGAATCGTAATTTCTTGAATGAAAACATTGAAACATGGAATAATAATACTATCTATCCCCAAACAATTGTGGTAGTTGATTTAAATAAGATTCAAGAAATCAATGACTTATATGGTTATAATGAAGGCGATAGACAAATAAAAGCCGCAGCCAATATTTTGGTTAAAACGCAATTAGATAATAGTGAAATCCTGCGTACTGATGGTAATGAATTCGTTATTTATTTAGTAGGATATAGTCAAAAACAAATAAGTAATTATATTCATAAATTAAATAAAGAAATAAAGAAACTGCCATATGAACATGGTGCTGAATTTGGTTATAGTATGATATTAGATGATATTAAAACAATCGAAGATGCCTTAAATGAAGCAGTTGAAGATATGAAGAAACAAAAAGAAGCGGGGAAAAATGAAAAAGAAACTAAAAGGTGAGTTAAAAGAATTCTTTGATAACTTTATTAAAGTTCTAAAAAGACCAGATATGGCTATTTTGCCTGGGCAATTAGCCTTTTTCTTCGTTTTAGCAATAGTTCCCACAATAACCCTTATTAGTTATGGAGCAACTGCTCTGAATTTATCAACTGATGTTATTTTTGATTTTTTATCAAATGCCTTTTCTAAAGATATTGCAGCCCTTTTACTTAATGTTCCACAAACAGATAATATATCAGGCTTAAGTTTTTTTGTTGTAGTCGTAGTAGGTTATGTAACTGCTTCAAATGGACCAGCATCAATTATTGTTACTTCCAATACTATTTATGGCGAAGAACAATCAGGATTCTTAAAAAGAAGATTAAAGGCTCTAATTATGACATTTTTCTTAGTATTACTTTTCATATTTATGTTAGTAGTCCCTGTATTTGGAAATAAAATAGTTGAGCTATTTCAATTCGTCGATTTAAATAGTTCCATAACTGAAAAAGTAACAATGATTATAACTATTTTACAAGGTCCTATTACTTGGTTAATTATGTATTTCTTTATTAAAATACTATATACCATTGCCCCAAATAAAAAAGTTAAAAGCAAAAGTGTAGGATATGGGGCAATATTCACCAGCTTTGCTTGGATAATAATTACTTATATTTATTCGTATTATATTAACAATATTGCTTATTACACTACATTCTATGGCAGTTTAGCCAATATTGTCATACTTATGATTTGGATTTATTTACTGGCTTATGCTTTTACTATCGGTATGGCTCTAAATTATCGTAAAGAGGAAGTAGAATTAGAAAAAACTGGTACTATAAAAGTCCAAGAATAGATAATAATAAGATATGTACAACAGGTATTACTTATGTACATGATTCCTTTTTTCGATATCAATCTAGTATTAATTTACTAACGATATTGAAAAGTAATATCTTGAAGTTCCCGTTTGGGAACTTTGTTTTTTTGCACCACACAAGAAACCATACAAGAAACCATACAAGATAATTGCATGTTGTTTGAATGTATAGTATAATATTATTATCAAAAATGAGGTGATAAATATGAAGTACAATCCTCCATATACAATTAATAATACAATGATAGAATACCTAAGCAGTATTATGGAAAAAATCGGACAAATAAACAATTATAACACTCTAAATAAAATGCCAGTGTTAAGAAAAAATATGCGCATTAATTCTATTCATTCGACTTTAGCAATTGAAGCAAATTCCTTGTCACTAAAAGAAGTAAAGGATGTCATAAATGGAATTCCTGTAATTGGCCCTGAGCGAGAAATAATGGAAGTTCAAAATGCCTATAAAGCATATGAATTAGTAGGCAAGGTAAATCCCTACGAGATAAACGATTTATTGAAAGTACATGGAATATTAACAAATATGTTAGTAGATGAATCAGGAGTTTTTAGAAGTGGTAACGAAGGAGTATTTGATGAATTTGGAAATTGTATTTTTGTTGCTCCAAAACCTGATTTAGTGCCAGATCTTATAAATAATCTATTTGAATTTATAAAAAATAAAAAGGATACAATAAATCCATTAATATTATCCTCGATATTTCACTACGAGTTTGTATTCATTCATCCCTTTAGTGATGGCAATGGCAGAATGGCCCGCCTTTGGCAAAACATAATCCTTTCAGATTGGAAAGATATTTTTGCATATGTTCCCATAGAATCCTTAATTAAGAATTATCAAGATGATTATTATAAAGTTATTAATGATTGTAATAATTCTGGAGAGTGTACAAAGTTTATTGAATTCATATTAAAAATGATTGATGAAACTTTTGATGAGTTGTTAGATAATATAAATAAAGAGATAACTCATAGAAACGAATATGTGGCTAAACTTCTTGAAGTTATGGATTATAATGTTCCGATGAGTGCAAATGAAATAATGAAAAAGTTGAATTTAAAGTCTAAACAATCTTTTAGGGAAGTCTATTTAAATCCAGCACTTGACATGGGAGTAATAAAAATGACTGATGCTAAAAATCCAACTAATAAGAATCAAAAATATTATAAAGAGTAGCAGTAAAAATTATAAAAAGTAATTTTTGTTATGCCAATCCTGACATAAATATTTTAAATTTTTTTATCATGAAATTTATGATATTGAAACTTATATTTATAAAGTTGCAAATTTTTGACAAAAAAATTATTTAATATTATAATATGCTCAATTTAAGAAAGGAGAGATTTTTATGAAAAAAAATAATATCAAAAAAAAGCTATGTGCTTTATCGTTAGCGGGTGTTATGACATTTACTGCGGGGTGTTCAAATTCTAAAACGAACAAAGATTTAGATTCTCAAAATCAAACCTCAACATCTTGTGAACAAGTTGACACAACCCCACCAACTGTAGAAATAGAAGGAAAACAAATTACAGAAGAAGAACAAGTAAATTCTCAATTGACTAGTCTTATAGCTGCTATGAATATTCCAAATAAATTTGAAGTAAGTATTTCAGAAAAAAATATTCTAAATATTTATGATTATGCTGAAGCGGAATTGGATTATGATAGTTTAAATGAACTATTTAAATTTTATTATGAAAATTTCCCCCAAAGTAAAATTCTATATAGTCCACATGGAATTAATAATATAGATTTTTCTAAAGTTAATATCAAAAATAATTTAGGAATCTATATACTTGATGATAATGATGACTTGGAAAACGTAAAAATAGCAGCTCAAAATTTTACTATTTTTCAATTAAACATTTTCACATTGCAAGAAAATGCTGTCACTGAACTATTAAGCTTACTAGAGTTAGTTAGTGCCAAAAATGCCAATATAACTTTATATTTAAATGATGAAGAAGAAAAGACAATTGAAACACTTTTCGCAAATATTGATTCATCATGGCACTTTAATAGTTTTTATGCTAAGACTAATTGCGATATTTCTCAATATATTAAAAATATAAATGCTAGTTTAATTACAATTACATGTGGAAATAAGAATTCTGAAACAAAAAATATAGAGGTAGTTAATGGAGTAGAATCTTTATTCATTAGGTACGATCATTCAGAAAAGGAAGAAGCAATAAGTCTTAATTTCGGTGATTTACCAGCCAGTTTAATTCTTTTAAGGATTAGTCATTATGATAAAGTTGAAACAATAAATATTGATTCAATCAACAACTGCAATTTATCAGTTGTTGTTGATAATTTCGAGTCTTTAGAATCTGCTTTGAATTCAGGACTATTGGACTATCATGTTAATATTCTTATTGGTGATTACTATTTAATTTCTGAATGCGATAAAATTTCATTATTCCATAATTATAGTTTATTGACTACTTTCGATTTGGCAAATGTTGATAAAAGAGAAATAATAAATGCTATTAATGAAAATGAGGAAAGAATAAATAGTATTACTAGAACTAGAATAAAATAACTTTTATATTTTGCTTTTTAAACATCTAAAGTTCCTATTTGGGAATTTTGTTTTTTATATAATAGGAAAGTCATACTTTTTCGAAAAATTTGC
>DVHV01000054.1 GCA_018711775.1 Candidatus Onthocola stercoravium
CACTTCGTTCGCCCTTGATTTTTAATTTTTTGTAAAAGTCTTTTTTTATGATGTCTCCTAATTGGGGTTCACATCATGGCTTTAAATCTTTTTTATTTTTACTAAAGCCTCTTAATTCGACAAATATTTTAATTTGTTTGTGTTAAAGTATATTTTCAAACGGAGATGAAAATATGAATTATTACAAAGAAGTCGAAAATTTAATTAAAAATAATGAAATTAATAAGAAAGTTCGAGCATTACAAGATAATAGTGAAACTTTGTATACTTACTGGAATATTGGAAAACTCATTGTTGAAGCTCAAGGTGGTGAGGCAAGAGCTAAGTATGGTAATGGATTGATTAAAGATTGGGGAAAAAGATTGAGTGAGAAGTATGGTAGAGGATATGATTATACTAATTTATCATTTCCAAATGTTGGGACACTGTCCCAACATTTAAGCTGGTCACATTATTACACAGTTTTACCCATTAAAAATATTAATGAGCGTAACCATTACATCAATCAAGTAATACTAAATAATCTATCTGTCCGAGATTTAAAACGTGAAATAAAGAATAAATCCTTTGATAGATTATCTTATGCCGATAAAGAAAATATTGAATTAATTAATGATACTAATACTCCACTTACAATTGAAGATATGATAAAAGACCCAATTATTTTAAAGAGTGATTTAGATACCAATAAAATAAATGAAAAAGCCATTCATAAATATATTATATCTTTACTTGAAAATAAATTTTTGGAATTAGGTACTGGTTTTGCTTTAGTTGGTCATGAATATAAAATAATGGCGGGTAATAAGGCATATTATATCGATTTATTATTTTATAATTATTTGTTAAATTTATTTATTGTAGTGGAAGTTAAAACAAGAGCATTAAAGAATCAAGACATAGGTCAATTAGAGTTTTATGTTAATTATGTTGAAAACAATATTAAGAAAAATTATCATAATAAAACTATTGGTATATTGATAGTAAAGAAAAAGAATAGATATGTTATTGAATATATGACTAGTAATGATATTTATGTAACTACTTATATGTTAACTTAATGAGTGTTAAATATGAATTATTATAGTTGATGCTCAAAGTGGTAAGTTGTGTTAAGTGAGTAACAAATTTACACAATTAAGTTAAACCATACAAAAAAATTTAAAGCATTATATAAGGCTTTAAATTAATATCTTTTACTTCATATATAGCTATATCTTTATTTTGATAAGTAAATATTACTTTATCTTTTATATTAAAAGTATTAGGTATAATAGCACCATTAGATACTTTTTTTATTAAAGTATCATTTAGTTCTATTATAGGATAATTTAAAAGTTCTTTAATATTAAGTAATTTATAATTATTATTTTTAATATCTTCTAAAGTATAAGAATTGTTTATATCAAAATTTCCTTGTTTAGTACGAATTAGATTATTCATTGTACCAATGGTATTTAAATTAGTACATATATCTTGAATTAAAGAACGGATGTAAGTACCTTTAGATACTCGGGTTTTAAAAGTAATGATATTATCTTTGAAAGATAATAACTCTAAAGAATAGACATTAACTCTTCTTTTAGGAAGAGTTATATCTATTTTTTCTCTTGCGTATTCATATAATTTTTTGCCGTTTATTTTAACTGCTGAATAAATTGGAACTTCTTGAGTATAAACAGACGGAAAGTTAGAAAATACTTCTTTTATTTTATCTAAAGATAAAGAAGTATTTTCTTTAGATATAACATTTCCTGTTATATCTTGAGTATCTGTTTTTATTCCTAGTTTAATTTCTGCAATATATTCTTTATCATATGAAGTTATTAGATTAACTAATTTAGTATATTTACCTATAAGACAAACTAGGACGCCAGAGGCAATTGGATCTAGTGTACCGGTATGTCCTATTTTTTTGGTTGATAAGATGTGGTTAAGGGAATTAACCACATCTCTACTAGTTAATCCCTTGGTTTTTCTTACGACTAAAAGAGCATCCATTTTGCATCCTTATAGGTTCTAGTTTTTTTTCAAAAACAAAGGTTCTAGAAATAGATGTTTCATGACTTGGTTCTTCGATAAAAGAAAAACCATTTTCTAAGGCAATATCTATTCCTGTTTCATCATTTTGAGGTACTTCATAACAAAGTAAAGGAATATTTAAATTATTCGCATATTCTTTTAAAGTTGTAAACATTTCTTTAGCAATATGAGCTTTTTCATCATAATCTTGATATTCTAAATATAGAATTTCTGCAATATGAATATCGGTTTCTTTTATTCTAATTCTAGCAAGAGCAGATATACGTCCATCTAATTCTTTATTAAATACAAATTCTATATCATCTGATGTAATAGAATTTAATGCGCCGATGGCAGACATTAAAATTTGATCTTTAAAATCTCTTCTAGATAATTTTTCTAATTCCGTGGTAAATGTTGGTTTACCACGGAATATAGAACTAGGAATTCCATAGAGATTACTAAAAAAATCATAGTATTCTTCTAAAACTACCCTTTCATATTCTTTTGGTAAATTTTCTCTTTCAATATCAATCATTATAACCTCCTTAATTTAATGAATTTATTATATCTTCTATTTTTTTGCCATACTCAATTGATTCATCAAAAATAAATTTTAATTCAGGAGTATGTCTAATATCTACTCGTTTACTTAATTCACCGCGGATGTAAGGAGCTGCTTCATTTAATTCCCGTTCCAATGTTTTTTTATCTAAATTAGATAAGGATGTAAAATAAACTTTACAAAAACTTAAATCATTTGTAACATGACAGCCAGTTATCGTAATGGTTTTAAGTAAAGAATCATTCGCTTCATTTGCTAAGATATCACTAATGTTACGAGATATATCACTAGCAATACGTTCTATTTTGTGACTAGGCATGAGGAACCTCCACCATTTCATAACATTCTATAATGTCTCCTTCTTTAAAGTCATTAAATTTATCTAATGTTATTCCGCATTCAAATCCTTTTTTAACTTCTTTAACAGTGTCTTTTTCTCTTTGAAGGGAAGCTATGGAATCATCGCTAGCAATAATGATACCGTCGCGGATTACTCTAGCTAGAGCACCATTTTTAACAAAGCCATCAGTTATATAAGATCCAGCAATATTACCAATTTTAGAAAATTTAAATATTTTTCTAATTACAGCACTACCAAGTATATGTTCTTCATAAACTGGATCAAGCATACCATTGATAGCCGCTTCAATGTCTTCGATTAATTTGTAAATAATTGTATAAAGACGAATATCAACATTTTTTTCTTTGGCTAGCTCTTTACTGTTAGCACCAGCAATAACATTAAAACCAATGATAATAGCATTTGAAGCAGTAGCAAGTATAACATCTGATTCAGTAATTGCACCGATACCACTACGGATAACATTAACTTTAACATCTTTGGTTGTTACTTTTTCTAAAGCATTCTTAACTGCTTCTTCAGATCCCCGAACATCAGTTTTTAGGATGACATTTATTTCTTTATTACCGGCATCAACAGATGCAAATAAATCATCTAATGAAACATGTTTTTGTTTATTAACATTTGCCTTGGCGGCATCTGTTCTTTTTTGAGCAATATGTTTGGCTTCCGCTTCAGTTTCAAATGCCATAAACTTATCTCCAGCAGAAGGATTTTCAGATAATCCAGTAATTTCTACAGGTGTTGATGGTCCTGCAAAGGCAATTGCTTCACCACGGTCATTTTTCATAGTACGCACTTTAGCATAACTTGTACCAACAACAACAGGGTCGCCGATACGAAGTGTTCCATTTTGGATTAAGAAAGATGCAATTCCTCCGACATTTTTATCTAAACGAGATTCAATTACTGCTCCAACCGCATAACGATTAGGGTTTGCTTTAAGTTCATTCATTTCAGCAATTGTAAGAATAGTTTCTAGTAAAAGGTCGATGCCTTCACCAGTTACAGCAGAAATATTGATGAAAGGTACATCTCCACCCCATGCTTCTGGTGTGATTCCTGCTTCATTCATTTCTGTTAAAACACGGTCAATATTAGCATCAGGTTTATCAATCTTATTAACAGCAACAATAATTGGCACATTTGCACTCTTAGCATGATCGATTGCTTCTTTAGTTTGTGGTTTAACACCATCATCTGCTGCCACAATAATGATGACAATATCAGTTACACTAGCACCACGAGCACGCATTTCAGTAAATGCCGCATGGCCTGGGGTATCGATAAATGTTATAAAATCATCTTTATATTTAGTTTGATATGCCCCAATGTGTTGAGTTATACCACCGAATTCTTTATCAACTACATGAGTATTTCTAATATAATCTAGTAATGTCGTTTTACCATGATCGACATGTCCCATGATAGTAACAATCGGAGGTCTTTTGACAAGATCTTCAGGAGCATCAACTATTTCGTATTCTTCAAAATTAGCAACATCTTGCGTTTCTTCTCTTTTTAATGTTTTACCATAATCAAGGGCAACTATTTCAGCATTTTCAAAATCAATACTTTGATTTACATTAAGCATTAAACCTAATTGCATCAACTTTTTGATAATATCAGTATTATTTACATTTAAAGAAGTTGCAAGATCTCCTACTGTCATACCATTTTTATATACAACAATAGAATCATCAGTAACATTACTCATCAGTTTATTTTTATGCTTGTACATTTCTTTTTTTAGCATATTAAATTCATTTTTATTATTAGAATCTTTTTTCTTTAATTTTTGTTTGAAGTTACTTTCTTTTCTAGCCTTATCAAATGTACTAGAGGTTAATATTTCATCAACTTTATCGTCAATTTCTTCCTCTTCTTCAAATGTTGTTTCTTCATCAGTACTGATTAAATTGATAGTATTATCTAGCATAATAATATCATCATCGGTTAGTTCATCACTAGCACTTTTTACACTTATTCCTAATTCAGAACATCTCTTTAATATTTCAGCTACTGATAAGTTAACATCTTTAGCATAATCACTTACGGTCATGTTATCACTTTCCTTTCTTTTAACAACTTTATTTTATCATATTTTCTAACTCCGCAAATATTTCATCTGGTACTTCTACTTCTAAAGTACGATTTAGAATTTTAGATTTTTGAGCCTTTTTAATGACTTCTAAATCTCTTTTTAAGTAGGCACCTCTTCCATTACTTTTACCACTTTCATCTATTATTATATTACCTTCTGGAGTTCTTACTACTCGAATTAATTCTTTTTTAGGTAATTTTTCACGAGTAACTACACAACTGCGCATTGGTATTTTCTTTTGTTTCATTAACTATTACCTGCTTTATTAATTTCTTCCATTGTCTTAATTTCTAATTTGTATTTTGTAAGACGACTAGCAAGTTTAATATTGCTTCCCTTTTTACCAATTGCAAGAGATAAATTATCTTCATTAACTATAACTAAAGCGGCTTTCTTTTCTTCATCAGTAATACTTACAATAACATCTTTAGCAGGAGTCATAGCACTCTTGATAAATTCTACAGGGTCAGTATTATATGGAATGATATCTACTCTTTCACCATTTAATTCTTTTAAAATGCCAGCGATTCTTGAGCCACGTTCACCAATGCAGGCACCGATTGGATCAATTTTATCATTTGTTGAATAAACAGCGACCTTACTACGAATTCCTGGTTCACGAACTACCATTTGTAAAACAATGGTTCCATTTGCTACTTCAGGTATTTCGTGTTCAAATAATCTTTTAACGAATCCATAATTCTTTCGAGATAATTTGATAACTGGTCCTTTAGGTCCATTTTCAACTTTAGTAACATAAACTTTAATATTAGAACCCATAACTATTTTTTCACCAGGAATAATTTCTTTTTTAGGAAGTATTCCTCTAGTTCTGCCTAAATCAATATAATAATTATTTTGATCTTCTAGAGCAACCATACCAAGCATTAATTCATCTTGCTTATCAGCAAACTCTTCAATAATACTTGCTTTTTCCGCTTCTCTTATTTTTTGCATTACTACTTGTTTAGCAGTTCCTGCAGCAACACGACCAAAATCAGCTGGGGTTACTTCTTGTTCAATAGTTTCACCAACTTTTATACCTGGAACAATCTTCTCAGCGTCTTCAAGTAATATTTGAGCATCACGATTGATTTGAGGTTCGATTTTTTTAACATTTCCTTCTTCATCAATTTCTTCGCTGCCTTCATCATATTCTGGAACAACTACTAAATAAGAATATACTTTAATTTCTCCAGTTTCACGATTAATATCAACACGGACATTTGTCTTAGAATTAAAATTTTTCTTGTATGCTGTTTGAAGAGCTAGTTGTAATGCTTCAAAAACAACATCAGGACTAATATTTTTTTCAGCCACTAGATTATCTAAGGCTTTAATCAATTCTTTACTATTCATTTTTTAACCTCTTTCCTTACTTACTACATCCATTATAAAACTATCATCAGTTATATCGGCCTTATCAACTACTTTATCGACAATGCCTGTAGCATGAACAATCATCTCTAAATCAATTCCCCCGACTTTGTCTAAAGTAATTGTTAAAAAATTATAATTACCTTTATGTTCATAGGTTACATCATCAACAATAATTTCTTCACTTTCTAATACTTTTTGTAAATCATTTTTTAATTTTGCTAATTTTTCTTGCATAATGCCTCCATAACTAATAATAAAAGTGGGATTTTCTGCCCACTTAAAATTGCAATTTAATTATAGCATAGTTTCTTTGGAATTAAAAGAAAAATTTACAGTCATCAATTATTTTTTTGCTTTTTCTCGATTATTTCTCTTACTTTTTCTACACTTAGATTACTAGCTTTAGCTATATCTTCAAAAGGGGTACCTACTTTATAGAAATTCTTTATCATTTCTATTTTAGTTTGCTCAACACCTTCATCATATGCTAATTGTTTTCTGTATTATGTTTTAATTATTGTTCTTCCTCATGAGTAAATGGATAAATAAATCCCTTTTCACTATATTTCATTAATGCTTCACCATACTCCCTTATTATCTCATCACTCGGATAAAAAGTCTTTCAATGTCATATCAAGCATAAGTAAATAATTGTACTACTTTATTTATCTAGATTATTCTCTTTAATCATTTTTTCTATTTCATCTTCACTTATATTTAATGTTTTTGCAATCGTTGAAATTGGAAGTTTTAATTCAAGCATATTTTTAATAACTTCTATTTCTTTTTGTTCAACACCTTGAACAACACCATCATTATAAGCTATATCCAATTCTGTATTATGAAGCATCTCTTTTTCTCTGCATCTTTTCTTAATACTTGCTTTAATATATGTTCTAGTATTTCTTTCCCTTTAGGAGATGCTACAATTGCTTTAAAGCAGTTATCATCCGATCCCTTTACCGTATTATTATTTTTATTCATTAACCAAAATCTCTCTTTCTTTAATAGAAAGAAAAATACTTATAAGCTAGTTTGATGGAATTCCCAAAGTAATTTTCTTACTTGGTTAGTTATGCTATCACACTAATAAAGTCTTGTCCATAGGAGATTTTGTCTACTTTTGTTGAACTATTTTATCAAACCATTTTGAATATACTTATTTTCATTTATTACGACAAAAGCATCTGGATCATTTTTACGAATAATTTTCGTTAAATTTTTTAGTTTACTTTTATTAAGATGAATTATTAGCATATCTTTCTTGGTTTTTTGATGAGTATTTTTTAAGTTAATTACTGATGCACCAAATCCGGAGTCACGAATTTCTTTTAGCATTTTTGGTTCTAAAGATGTTTTAGTTATAACTTGAACTCCGATGAGTCCTTCAAAAAAGTGAGTAGATATAAATGTCCCAATATAGGTTCCTGCTGCATAACCGCCGGCATAAAATATAGGAATTAAAATCGAGTCAATATTGGTATTTAAAGCCTCACGAGCCGCATAGAACCAAATTAAGACCTCAAAAAAAGCAACAATAGCAGGTGTAAAGTTTTTTCCCTTTACTACTAGGACAGTTCTCACTGTACCTAAGCTTACATCTACTATTCTTGCTAAAAATATTTTAATACATATAAATAACATATTATCACCTTTTATCTAATTACATTAATTAGTATGGTTAATATAATTAAAAATAAAAGTACAATTATGATAACGGCAAGCCCTAAGGCTTTATTTTCCTTAGGTTTGCGATATTCTATATTATTTTCTCTACCGTATTTTTCACTTAGTAGTTCAATACGTTCGTTATGTCTATCATTCATTTTACGTTGATAATCTATTTGTTCTTGATCCATCAGTGTTCCACAGAACTTACAAGTTACACCACGATTAGGTAATGGTTTTCCACATCTTTTACAGTTCATAATAACTCCTAAGATAATGTTTGGCCAATGTAAGTAATCTTAGCATAACCGTTACCGGCATGCCCAGTTTCGGTTCCACCAGTTGTGGATTCAAAAGCAGTATTACCGGCATGGGTACTAGCATTTGTTAAATAATAACTATCATTAAGCAGGCACCCATTTGGATAACTTGAAGCAGTTGATTCAGTATAAACATAACCAGAGCCACCGCCACCGCCAGCATAACGATTATTTGTTTCGCCATTGTAATGTCCAGCAGCACCACCGCCGTACCAGCCGCCGCCACCGGCACCATTGGAGTATATCGATGTGCTTTGATATCTAGTGCCTGTATTACCACCGATACCAAATACGCCAGCATTTCCATAATAAGCTTTTTCTTCCGCTGTTCCACCGGAACCGCCAGCAGTTTGTGTTCCGCCTTTGCCACTATAATAAGCATATGATGAATTATAATGTTCGCCAGCAACACCAGTTGCGCCACCACCGGCACCACCTAGAGCATAAATGCTTGATGATTGATAGAACGATCCACCACCACCGCCAGCGACAATTACACGAGAATACAAGTCATTTTGATTAATACGGATATCGGTCGCACCACCACCAGCACCACCACGGTATCCAGCAGATCCACCACCGTTTACTCCGCCACCAGAAGTCGCAGTAGAACTATTAGATGTGCCATATCCACCTTTGCCACCTGTATTAATATATAAAGTATCACCAGCATTTAAATAAATATACCCTTTAGAATAGCCACCATTTCCTCCAGGAGCAATTTCTTCGTTATAAGAACCTCCTTGAGCACCCCATACTTGTAAATAATAATATCCAGATACTTCGATTGGCACAGTTTGAACGCCTGATGAATAATCATAAATACCATTAAATACATAATTATCTTCTGTTGTGGTGGTAAGAATTGATGAGGTATTACCAGAGGCATCAACAGCATATGCTTTAAATTCTGTTCCGTTTGGATCGACATTTTCAAAAGTATAAGTGTTATCAGAACTTGAAACATAGTTAGCTCCAGCATCTGCACTATAATAATATGTTGTTGGATTTGTTCCAGCATTACTATCATTTAAAGTAACTGTATTTGCAGAAAGTTGCATACTTTGGATAATTGGGCCATCTGCTACATTTAAGTAAGCAACACAACTTGTTCTACTTGTAGCTGCAATAACCACTTTTTGGTTTTGAATAGATAATGTTGATGTTCCAGTACAAGCTGATTCACTACCCAACTCATAATAGACATTTGATGGAATTGTATCAGCTTCATA
Organism: Candidatus Onthocola stercoravium; assembly: GCA_018711775.1. Lineage (GTDB taxonomy): Bacteria > Bacillota_I > Bacilli_A > RF39 > UBA660 > Onthocola_B > Onthocola_B stercoravium. Next base: position 9,653 of record DVHV01000054.1, read on the forward strand.
ATAGGTCGACGAACCAGCTTTAGCTTGAATATACAATTTAAGTTGAATGTCAACATCTATAGCATCCATATAAGCAGTACATACATCTTTACCAGTGGCATCAACGGTAAACATGTTTTCTTCATCACTATAACTTAAAGATGAACCATTTTCACAACTACTCTTTTCGGTATTAAGCACATAACCAATGCTTGGTAAGGCAGTTGTTTCTAATTTAGTATATTCACCTTCAATACCATTACCATCAGAATCAATATTTTGAGCATAGACATTTAAAGTTAAATCTAGATTAGCAGTTGAATCAAAGTAAAGATAGCATACATCATGGCCATAGGCTGTAATATCTGCTTCATAGGTTGCAGGATTATAATTTATTGTTGAACCATTAGTACAATAACTCTTGCCTTCATTATAGGCATAGCCAGCTTCTGGTATATAAGGATATAGCGCATACGAACCTAAACCGTTGCCATTGGTATCACGCTCTTCAGCCATAACCCGAACATCCAAATCAGCAATTTTACCTGTCGAACCACCAATAATTGGTGTAACATCAGTAACTTGGTAATAAGCATAAGTTATAAAAATTCCAACACACGCTAAAAGAAATACTACTAATCCACCGACTAGAGGTATTTTATGTTTCTTTAAGGTATCAGTTACATCTTTATTAAACAATTCTTTTAATTGTGCTAATTTTTTCATATGCCTCTTACCTATCCTATAAACATTTTAAAATAATATCTTCATAAAGTCAATTTTTTTTACAAATAAATGTGACTTTTAAGTTAAAATGTCCGCTTTTTTAAATTGATTTACAAGTTAAAATGTCCTATTGAAAATTACAATGTAAAAAATTGAATTTTAA
>DVHV01000004.1 GCA_018711775.1 Candidatus Onthocola stercoravium
GATCACAAAAATATGGTAAACCGTCTTAATAATTGTGAGATTGCCAATCAAGAAAAAACTTTTAAAACTGGACAAAAACAATTAGAGGATATTAATTATTTAAAAAGTAAGGATTTATTTGATTTGCTTGATGATAAAACTAAGATAGTTGCAGATGCAAGAGTAAAGTATCCGGAATTATCTTATCAGGAACTAGCAGATATTATTACAACAGAGATGGATTATAAGATTGGTAAATCTGGAGTAAATCATCATTTTATAAGAATAAGTGAATTAGTGAAAAGACATAAGGAGAAGGGAAATGAAAGTTAGATTAGCGGGGAATATACAAAGAGATAGTATAGTTGATGGTTCTGGAATAAGAACTGTTGTGTGGTTTCAAGGTTGTAAACATCATTGTAAGGAATGTCATAATCCGGAGACTTGGAATCCAAATGGTGGATTTGAAGTAGATTTAGAAGATATAAAGGAACAAATTAAAAATTTAAAATATCAAACAGGTATTACTTTATCTGGAGGAGATCCTTTCTTTCAACCAGAAGCGGCTTTAGAAATTGCTAAATTTGCTCATAGTAGTGGTTTAAATGTTTGGGGTTATACAGGATTTACTTATGAGGAGTTAATGCAAAATGATGATGCTAAAAATAAGTTGCTGAGGGAATTAGATGTTTTAGTAGATGGTAGGTTTGAAATAGATAAGAAAAGTTTAGCGTGTAAATTTCGGGGGAGTACTAACCAAAGGCTTATTGATGTTAAGAAAAGCCTAGATGAAGGGATGGTAGTATTACTTGATGAAAATTAATGAAGAATATAATTATATTGTACTAGCAAATGATATTGATAAAGTTTTTTTGGCTAAATTTTCTGAATATCCTATAATTGATGATAATTTATCTTATAATGATTTGTGTGCAAAGTTGGAGTTTCATACTGCAAAAAGAATAGTTTTTAATAATACTTTTTATGGTTTAAGGGATAAAGAAAAAATAGAAATAATTAATTTGTTAAAAAAACAAAATATTAAATTTATTTTAATAACAAGTAATATTGAAGATACTTTATATGCCGATTATATAATGGTTTATGATAGTAAAAATATTATCTTAGAAGGATTAAAAAATATAGTGTTGAAAGAAGAAAAAATACTTAAAAAAGTTGGATATGGGTTGCCATTTGTAGTTGATTTAGCAATACAATTAAATTACTATGATATATTTTCTAAAATATATTTTGATATGGATGAATTGGTGGATGATTTATGGAATTAAGTACTCTAAAGGGAAGAATAATTGGTATTATAAGTAATAGTTATAAGAATATTGATTATGGAGATAAAGATGTAAAAGATATTATTACTAAAAAAGTAAATGAATCTCTTAAGATGGTTAAGTTAGATGAAAGTGTATTAACCAAAAAGTTTAATGATTTATCTATTAGTAATAAAAATAAGGTGATTCTTGCTAGTAAGTTGCATGATAAAGAAATAGTTCTTTATGACTTTTCTTCTGGTTTAACTTCTAAAGATATGAATTATTTTAAAACTTTATTTAAAAAGATTAGTACTTATAATCGACGAATATTTTTAGTGGATAAAAATTCGGAAATGTTTTTAAATTGTGTAGATAGAATATATGTAATAAATGATGATGAAATTAAGTATGATACTTCCGATATATTTGATAAAATTTTAGGGTTATATGTTGATCCTCCGAAGATTGTAGAATTTGCCAATAAATGTGAGAAATTAGGAGTAAGGCTTGATCACTATACGGAATTAGATGAACTTTTAAAGGCTATTTATAGGATAAAATCATGAGATATTTAATTAAGTTTAGTTATGATGGGACAAAGTTTCATGGATTTCAAAGACAAAATGATGTTAAAAATGTTCAAGGAACTTTGGAAAGAGTTTTAAGTGATGTAATAGACAACGAAATAGTCATTAAAGGATGTGGTAGAACTGATGCTGGAGTTCATGCCAATACACAATGTGCACATTTTGATACGGATAAAAAGATAACAAAAGAAGACATTAGTATAATTAATAGACTTCTTAATGATGAAATAGTTATAAAAAAATGGCAAATTGTTAAAGATGATTTTCATGCAAGACATGATGTAAAATGGAAAAAGTATGTTTATAAAGTAAATAATGGATCTTATGATAAACTTAAGGAAGGTTATTATTATCAAATAAAATATCATTTAAATATGAGTGAAATGAAAAGAACAATAAAGCTTTTCAAAGGGACTCATGATTTTCGTAATTTTGTCAGTGGCCCGAGACTCGATTATACAACAACAATATACAAAACTAATATTAAGAAAAAAGGTGATATAATTCTTTTTGAGTTTGTTGGCATTGGTTTTTATAGATATATGGTGCGTCATTTAGTTGGGGCTTTAATTGATGTTGGACGAGGTAAAGCAAAGTATTATGATGTAGAAAGAATGCTTGAAAATCCATTAGTGGCTAAAAATTTGAGTGTTGTTCCAGCGGAGGGATTATATCTGATGGATATCAAGTATTAAATAAAATAAATTCACAAAAATTGTTACTATTCACAGCTGAAATAGTAAAAAACAAAATAGGAA
>DVHV01000055.1 GCA_018711775.1 Candidatus Onthocola stercoravium
AAAGTATATGTAACAGATAGTAATGGAAGAACATCAGCAGTAACATCAAAAACTCAAGCAACAACATATGTAAATCCAAGTGTAAGTAATGTAAGTACAAGTGATATAACAAGCAATAGTATAACAATAAATGTAACAGCGAGTGGAGGAAGTAATAATATAAGTAGATATTATTACTCTAAAGATAATGGGGCAACATGGGTAAATAGCACAAGTAGCAGTTATACATTTACAGGATTAAATTCAGAAACTCAATATATATTTACAGTATATGTGGAGGATACCGCAGGATACTCTTCAACACGAAAGAATGTCAGTGCTACGACTGAAAAACTAGCTACATTAGCTGATGTATGTCCAACTGGTGATAATTTAGCAAATTGTATAAAAACTTACTATAATACTTATGGAGAGGGGACTAGTGGATTATATTTGCATGACGGGGTAGGAAGTTATACTAATGCAGATCAAGAAGCGGGAGATGGTTCATACCGTTTTAGCGGAGCAAATCCCAATAATTATGTATGTTTTGGAAGTGATGTAGCAACATGTCCAACTGATAACCTGTACAGAATAATTGGAGTGTTTGGATATCAAGTAAAGTTGATAAAATATGATTTTGCAAATAAGAAAGTGTTAGGAGCAGACCCAGAAGGAACAGCAACGCTAAATTCAAAACCCAATTACAAAGGAAATTTAAGAAGTTTTCCATTCTATTTATGGAGCGGATCAAGTTCAAATAGTAGCAATACATGGAGTGTAAGCACATTAAATACAAATATATTAAATGAATCATATTTAGATACATTAGGTAGAACGTGGAGTAGTAAAATAGCAACAACGAGGTGGAAAGTTGGAGGAAATACAACAGGTAATATCTACGATGTTGCTGTAAAGTCAGCATATCAAAATGAAATAGTAAGTCCAGCAACAAATATAACATATAATGCAAAAGTAGGATTAATGTATGTATCAGATTATGGATATGCAGCAAGTCCAATTAACTGGAATACAAATTTAAGTAGATATGGTAGTACGACGACGGTAAGAGATAATAACTGGATGTGGATGGGAGCATCAGAGTGGACAATTTCTCGTTCTTCAGACGATACAACTGATGTTTTTAGTATAATTGACTCAGGTAGCATTACTTATTATGTTTTTGTAACTAGTGTTACTCATTGTGTTCGCCCTGTCTTTTACCTAAACTCCAATGTAACTTTTACCGGAGGAACAGGAACCCAAACCGACCCCATTCGGATTGCCTGACTAACGGACAGTTTTGAAAAAAACATTGGTGAAATCTAATGAAAAATAGGCTAAATGTTCGCCCAAAGGTGAATGATTTACCTTCTCAATACACTATACTGAACCAAAGTGAAAGATTTGAATGGAAAAGTTCCATAAACGAAATTTATGACACGCAAAAAAATTATAAAATTAATAATACAAAATGAAATAAAGTTATACGTATACAAAATAAATCTAATAGCAAAGAAAGATAAGCTTATAAGATTTGTTTTTAAAAAGATTAATAACGTAATTAATGCCTTCAAGAATTAAAGATTCTTGATAAGCATCATCTGGTTTACCTTTGAAGCATCTAAACCATAAAGGAATACCTTGATTGCCAATACGCATAGAAATCATAAAGACAGTATAGTTGTCGTGGGAAAACATGTGATCAAAGATGATGTGAACACGATTGTTTTTGTGTTTCTTTTTATAATTAGCAATAACATGTTTAATGATATAATCATAAAAATTAATGGGATCAAAAAGATTATTGTTAAAAAATCTACGAATTCTTTTGACTTTAGAATTAAATTGAACATTATCAAAGTCAAATCCTTTTAAATGTTTAGCGATGTCAGAAGCAACGGCAGCTTTGGCATTAATCATACCCCAAATAATGTGGGGTAAAATATTAAGTTGATTTTTTCTGATAAATGGAACATAATATTTTAGAAATTTATTAAAACTACTTGCAAAATTTTGTGGGGTATTATACAATTTGGACAAAAAACAACTACTTTTTTTTATTTTTTTGTAATTTAATGATATCAAAAAGTGGTTGTTTTATCAATTATAAGAGCAAATAGGTGTGCTACATCTATTTTTTAATTTTTCAAAACTGTCCGTAGGTAAGACAGATTATCGTAGTTCTACGTAATATAGATTAGTTTAATGGTGGATAGCTTTAAAAAGTATAGAAAAAATCGATAACTTTAGTTAGTTTATCGATTTTATTTTTTCTGTATTTTTGAAATTAAGTTTAGCATATTTATTTAGAATATCAAAGCCATGTTCTCGAACTAATTTTTCTGCGACTTCATCAACTGTTGTTCCAGCCCCTTTAGGAATATCTATGCCTAATTCAGTGCTTATATCATGCATTGTTTTTAGAAATATGTATCTGCTTATGATGGATGCACAAGCAACACTTAAACATTGTTCTTCGGCTTTAGTGGTGAATGTAATGTTTATTACTTTATCTTTGACATCGCTTAAATATTCGTAGTATTTTACTGGGGGAGTAAATTGATCAACTACTATTTTATCGAATGGTAAGTTTTTATTT
>DVHV01000056.1 GCA_018711775.1 Candidatus Onthocola stercoravium
AAAAATAGTAGGGTGGCGACCATCCGAAGTTGGTCTATGGAGAGTCCGAGTGACTCAGTGAAGTAGAAATGCCTTGTAGTGATGCAAGGCGCCAAACTTATTTGGCTTTTGTTTATATAAATGTATGTATACTTTTGTTCTGATATTTCATATACTAAAATTGACAGGTAATATTTTTTGTGGTATTATTTAGTCACGGAAGCAATAATGCTTCAGGATCCGTGGTATTGCGGATGAAACTGAGACCTTTACGGTCGTATCGGCTATATGCCGAATTACTGTGACTCTAGCAGTCGTATGGATATTACTTTATGTAGTATCCAATTTTTTTGTTAAAAATTTTATAATTTCATTGTCTATTTTTTCTAATGTTTCTGCATTACAGTAACACTTAATATTATCTTTAAATATTTTCTTTTTGCTAATTGTAGTAATTTGAGTTATTAAAGCATATCCTTTATTGCTATATTTCCCATTTTGATTAAATGGCTTTAATATATCCCCGACATATAATCTTTTATATCCTGGCTTAGATGTTAAAGGAAGTACTGTTATATTGTCAACGCTAACATTATCATCATTATTTAATACAATTGCAAAATGAGTATTTGATAATTCTGAACCAACATTAATACCAAAATCAATTCTGATTATTTCGCCCCTTTTGAAATTTGGCTTATTGCCATCTTTTTTTAAAGTTTCATTTTTGAAAATATTACTTTCCTTTTCTATCCAATTTCCCAAATATAAGAATTTTGAATATTTAGAGTTATATGCTTCTTTATAATTTTTACAGCCATCATCTATTTTTTTACTTGACTTTTATTAGCAGTTCCAATCATTATTTTCACTTCCTTTCTATTATATTCGTAGTGCTAGATTTTTTTATTTGCTTATTAGAAATATTATACAAAATATAAAAATATTTACCATAAAACCTCCCAAATATATAAAAAGGAAACCCCATACAATAGAGTTTCCAATAACTAGAATAGACTGATATGTTCCTCGATATTAATTTTCACAATGCTATTCATCGATGAAATTATTTGGTTGACTAACGTGTTCCTCGATATTAATCTTCACAATGCAACCAATTACATATTTCTTACGTGGGTATAATATACCACACTTTAATTGGAAAGTCAAAGATATTGACTTTCATTTTCTATTATATGTAAAAATTGTTTGTATAATACTATTTTTCAATTTAATGTCTACAGTCAACTATTTCGGATAATACTCGCGTATATAATATAACAAATTACCTTTTGATTTTCAACTTGTTTTATCTAATATTTTAATTTATTTAAATGTTCTTAGTTGACACTTATTTTTAGATTATTCATAAATTATTAATGAAAGTACATGAAAGGGTGAAAGTTTATGAATAATCAAAATTCAAACAGCAACGGAAATTGCATTAATGAAATACTATGTGTCATTTTAGTATTACAAGAAAATGCATGTCCAGATAACTGTTTACAAACTTGCGATAGACCAGTGCTTGGAGGAGGAACTAATTGTATAGTATGTAATACAAGACCAGTAATGCTTTATACTTGTTGTGGAAATGGAGTGCCTTGGAGCATGCCAATTACTAAAGATTCAACAATAAGTTGTGCTGGTTCAGATGTTAGTACTACTTGCTCAAATGTATTTAGGGTAGAAAAAATTGAAGGTAACTGCTGTACATTTAGAGTTCTTGCTGATAATACTGATCCAACAAGTTTATATCCATATGTTGCTACTAATGTATTCTTCACAATGGATTGCAGCTGTCTTTGTAGTATAAGATGTCTATCAGACACATTTGTAGATTGCGTTTGCTAAATAGAGTAAAAGCCACAGTTAGTGGTTTTTATTTTGGTTAATTTTTGATATAATTTTTTTAGTGATGTATATGGAAAAATATGTTTATTATGGAATGCTTTTTGATATTTATCAAGGTCTACTTAAAGATAGTAATAAAGAAATATTTAAGTGGTATTATGATGAAAATTTGACTTTACAAGAAATTGCTGATAATTTAGGGGTTTCTAAAAGTTATATAGGTAGAATAATCAAAAATACTGAAAAAAAACTAGATGAATTAGAAAGTACATTGCATATTTATGAAAATAAAAATAAAATAAAAAAACTTTTAGAAATGAATGACATAGATAAAATAAAGGAAGAATTAAAAAAAATATTTGAAAATTAAATACCGTTACAATATATTAGGCTTTAATGATGCTGCTTTTTAATTTTAAACTTAGAAATTCTAAAATATATGAATATAACATTTAGGAATGTAATAAAAAAAATTAATAGTCATAATAATTAGTAGGTGAAGTTAAGTGAAGAAATGTTTACTAATTATTATGGCTTTTTGTTTATTTGTAGGGAATGTTAAAGCTGAAGAAGATTATGCTCCTGGAGCTAAAAGTGCAATTTTAATCGATTCGGCGACTGGTAAAGTATTATATGAAAAAAATGCTGATGAGGCATTAGCACCAGCATCGATGACTAAACTTGGGAGTATGCTTATCATAATGGAGGCCATCGATAATGGAAGTTTAAGGTTAGAAGATGAAGTTACCATAAGTGAAGAAGCCGCCAACATGGGTGGGTCACAAGTGTTTTTGGAGGCTGGTGAAGTTTACAAAGTCCATGATTTATTAAAGGGAGTAGCCATTGCATCCGGGAATGATGTGGTAGTGATAAAAAAGCAGTCGCAAGTTATAGGCGAAGAAATAACAATATAACTACTTTAAAACCTTATATTTTAGAATATTATTATAAGTTGTATATGTAAGCCAAGTAATTGGCTTTTTTATTTGGGAGGTGTTATAATGTCAGTTTTTAAAATAGAAAAAAGTAGAAATTATACTGTTATGAGTAATTATCATTTAAGAGATAAAAATCTATCATATAAAGCAAAAGGATTATTATCTTTTATGCTTTCATTACCAGAAGATTGGGATTATTCCATTAATGGTCTTGTATCTATTAGTAAAGAGGGAGTAAAAGCAATAAGAAATATTTTACAAGAATTGCAAAGATATGGATATTTAGTTATTGAGAAAAAACAAAACGAAGTAGGGCAATTTGAATATGAATATTTAATATATGAGCAACCAGATACCCAAAAGGGAGATGTGGATTTAGGAGATGTGGAAAAGGACATACAAATAAATACTAATGAAATAAATACTAATAACAAAATAGATAAAGATGATAAAACCAAAATATCATCTTTTTTTGTTGCAGAAGAACATAACATTCTTACTATGGAACTAATAAATAGGGGATATATAAATGAAAATGATATACAAATCTTCTATTATGATGATTTGTTTAAAGAATTGTTAAAAGATAATTCATACAAAGATTTAGTACAAATAATTCATTATATTGTTCCAAGAGTAGTTAATAGACAATTTAAAGATGAAGATGGCAAATTTATTAAAAATAAATTTGGATATTTCAAAAATGCTATTATTGGTAATATTAATAGATTAAATGTTGAAATAGATGACTTATGGGAAAATAGAGATGATTTGCTAGATTTATATGATGACATTATAAGCAACGATAGTAATGATTTGGAAAGATAAAGTATTTGTTTGAAATAGGTAGGGATTAGATAAAATCTATGTTATAATATAATTGTATTTTTATATTTATTCTTGTAAGTTTTGGAAGTGATTTGATGATAAATGAAAAAGGATTATATGGTACAATAAAATTAAATGGTGAATCTGTTTTTGTTCATAATTTATCTCAAGATAAAGAAAAATATTTGAAATTTCTTAATGGATTAAAAAGTGGAAAAATTACTAACTTTGATCAAACTACATTAACAAGATTAAGAAAATTATATTATGGTTTTTATTCTGCAATTATATATTTATATTATGAACCAACTGATTTTAATAATATAGGAAATAAAGTGGAATTATTGACACATGCATTAGAAGATAAAAAATTTCAAATAGTACATGGTAGTGTTGATTCTACTCGTAACATAAAGTTTTTTATGTATGGTGTTCAACATCTAGACTATAATTCTTGGATAGAAGTTGAAGAAGGTACGACAACTTGGGTATATGATTTATTTTCATTGCTGAAATTTGAAAAAAGTCTTTATTATGAATTAGAACATCCAACTGTGAGCAAAATAATACCAGGAGATGCGGTTTTAAATCATCCAGGAAGGAATAATGAAGATTTTTCTACATTTCATGATGGTTTTGTAGAATTATTATTTAAACAAATGCCAATGATGGAAAAAAACATGGATAAGCATCCATTTAAAGATATTTTAGCACCTGAATTAACAAGATTTAAAACAGATATTAACTATGAAGATTTAAAATTAAGAATAAATGAAGAAAATAAAAAATTTATTTCAAAATAAAAAAGAAATCTTAAATTGCAAGATTTCCTTTTTTTTGCCTTTTTAGGACTAATAATTGTTTGTTTTTAGCATCTCCATCATAAGTTCCTACACTTTGCCCACCAGCATAATATCCATAAGTAGAGTAGTTAGGAGTATCTAATATTCTTGTTTCTTCATTACCTAAATTGTATTTAATTACATTACGGTATTCTCCAATTGAAACTATTGATATTGGTATTATATTATTTTTATTATACTCATCAACAAATCTGTTGACACCACGCATAAATGTTTCATATATTTCGTTTAAATCACTTCCAGAATGATATTTAGAATTTACTTCTGCTGTATTAAATACTGCATATCCTTGCTCTCTATTAACATAAATTGTCATTTTTGCAATTATTTCTCCCTCAATATTTCTGATTACAAGATTTTGACAGTTATCTAAAATCATACTAGCTCTCATAATTCCTGCACCAGCACCTAAAATATGGGCACAACAATTACAATATTTACCAAGTATCAAATTATCATAGTCTTGTTTAGGTAACCAATGATAAGAAAAACCATGTAAAATTTTTTCATATAAATCTTCATTTTCATCATAAGAATAAATAGGATTTCCATCTTCATTGTAATTTATTTTACTAAATACATTTCTAGGGGCATCTTGACTTTGCTTTACAATCATTTCACCTATGCTTAAAGCATAAGATTCTGAATAGTAGGACTGTAATTTAGTTGCTAGATCTTTATTTTCTTCAGTTACACCTTCAAATTTTTTGGTTAAAAAATAATCTAGACATTTATCAAGTGTAACTTTTAGATGTCTTTGTGAACCTCTATGAGAAGTAGATGTTTTTGAAATATCTCTAAATGCGTTATATATTCGTGCAATTATACCAGAAGATTGCCTTTCTAATTCTACTAATTGATCATAGTTTTCAATAAATAATACAATAAATTCATAATCAATTTCATCTCTAGGTTTTATTTCTCCAAACATTGTATGAATATCATTTCCTACAATTCTATGTTCATTTTCCTTTCCATTTGGAAGTTTATTACTTAAAATCTTCTCGTTAATAAAAGTACTTAATCTTTGACTGATGACAGTGTCATCTGAAAAAACACCTAAAGCATTACAAAATGTAATCAAATCATTTAAATTATTTCCATAGCGATCACTTAATGTTTCACTATTTTGAAGAATATGTTTAATATTTTTGTTAAAGTGCTTTATAAGTAATTCAGCATTTTTGTGGGATAATTTTTGAAAAAATATTGGATTATATAAAAACTTATCATATTTTTTATACTTTTCTAATAATTTACAATATTCAATTAAATTATCTACATTTATAACTACATCGTCATAATCTTGATTTTCATTAATTCTACATAATCTAAAAAATCTACTTATTGAATTATTGTAGTTTTCTAATATTTTTTTAATGTCCTGTTGTCCCATTTTTCTCATCATCATTCCTGAAAATAAGAATTCATCATAGATACCAGAATTATTGATTATTTCCCTAATTGCAGTTGATGTTTTATGTTCTGCAATATTTCTAACACAATTCATGTCATTTACAAATTTACTAAATGTTTCTTCTAATCTTTTATCTGTCCATATTCCCATCATAATACTTGAAGATTCTCCGTTTATATGTAATAAATCACATAAATATTCAATAAATTTATCTGGATCGTCTTTCATAACAAATGAAGTATCAGACATTTTGATAATTTCATCTCTATTTACTTTTACAATATCATAATCATCGATTTTAACATAATAAGTTCCATCATTTAGTGCAAAAATTCTTATATTATCTTTATCATGTTGTTCAATATAATAATCATCACTTGTTTTTGTTTGAAGCATATTAAAGTCTATACCTCTAACAATTCCAAAATCAGAAAAGTTTAATAATATATTATCTTCAAAGGTATTAGGATTAATCATTTTTATTCCTTTAGGAATATCTAGTTTGGTTAAATACTTTGATTTTGAAAAAACATTTTTACCAATATGTTCAAGTGTACTAGGTAATACAACTTCTTTAGCATTTTTAAATATATCAGACATATTTTCACATAAAGTTGTAACACCTTCAGGTATTATTACTTTTTCAAAAGGTATGTCTGCCTCTTCTCTAAAACTTCCAAACATTGTAAACAGTAATGCTTTTCCATATGAAGTATAGTAAACTTCCAATTCTTTCAAATTATCACAACCAGCAAAAGTTTTTGTTCCAATACTTTCGGTTTCAGAAGGTAAAAATATTTTATGCAATTTTTTAGCACCTGCAAAAGCATAATCTGCAATATTATATATCAATTGATAACTTTCAATGGGCTCGTGATTTTCGTCTTCACCGTAATTTTCAATATAGTATCCTGAAGCAAATTCTTGGCGATCACAATTTATAGCATATTGTATTATAATGCCATCTTTTGATACCAATACCGTTCCATTATCTTCCGTAAAATATTTTTCATTATTTTCATCTACTGCTATTAATTCTAATGAGTCCATAAGTGCAAGTGCACCAACTTCAATAGTATCCAAATTAGCAGGTATATGTATTGCTTTTATTTTTTTACATCCCATTAGTGCCATTTGTCCAAGACTTGTTACATTTGATGGAATATCAAAGTCTTCTAGAGATTCACAGTTATTTAATGCATATTCATCAATATAATTTATATTGTTGTGAATATTTAATCTTTTTAGTTTTTTACAATCTCTAAATACACCAGCAGATAAATATTTTAATGAAGAGGGGATAGTAATTTCCTCTAATGATTCGCATCCTGCAAAAGCATATGGTTCTAATAATCTTAAATTGTTTGGTAAATTTATTTTTCTTAATGATTTGCATCCTACAAAAGAAAACATATTAATTACTTCAATTGAATTTGGTAAAACAATTTCTTCAACATTTTCAAAATTTTTAAATTCTTCAATATCTATTTGTTTTGTTCCTTCAGGAATGACTATTTTCTTTGCTGTTATATCATACATATTTATCTAGTCCCCCTTTTTAAAACTAACCTTTGTTTAGTTCCCCAATCTCCAGCATATCCTGAGCCATTAAGAGAGTACTCTCCAAATTTAAGTGATTCTTGAACTGGTATTTCAGGATGATTATTTTGCTCAGTTAAATAACTTAGAATAGTATTTCTATTTGCTCCAATTGATATGTTGGTAATTGGGATTTCAGGGTTATTTTTATTATAAGTTTTAACAAATGCCTTACTTCCTCTTAAAAATGCTTTATAAATCTTTAATAAACTCTCGTCATCTCTATAATTAAATGAACTTTCTACATTATTAAATACTGCATATCCTTGTGCTTTATTAACATACAATGTAGATTTTGCAATTATTTCTCCAAAGTTATTTCTAATTACTAGATTTTGACAGTTATCTAAAATCATACTAGCTCTCATAATTCCTTGTCCAGCACCATCAACATGGGCACAACAATTACAATATTTACCAAGTATCAAATTATCATAGTCTTGTTTAGGTAACCAATGA
>DVHV01000057.1 GCA_018711775.1 Candidatus Onthocola stercoravium
TTCATCAGCAACTTTAACTTCAGCCAAGAAATTTAGAACATCATCTTTATAATCAATCGATGGTTCAACTAAATTTAATTCTTCCATATTACATCTCCTCGCCTCAAATTATATCAACAAATACATAAAAAATAAAGTTTTATCCCCTATTCATATAGATTACTAACATTCTACTACACTTAAGTATTTGATTATTAAATATTGCATAAGAAATCATAAATTTTTTTACTTCTCCATCAGCAAAAGTAATACTAACAAACTCCCCATCTTTTTCATAACTCTTAATCATCCCAAAATTAAACCAAATAATTTCTCCATTTTTCTTTCCACTCAAAGGAAAAAACAAAATATTGTTCTTTTCACTAACCATTATAGGTATTTTATAGCGACTTTTTATTAAATTTCTTGCTCCAACAATCCTTCCTTGCAAAGAACTACCATAATATTCACAACTATTTTCCAAAATATCTTTTAAATTATTCCCCGGAATTATTAGTTCTGTTGATAACTCGTTTATAACTGTTTTACCATTATCATACATTAAATAATAAGTATTTTTATTGATAATATAATCCATAAACCCACCTCTTGGAGGCCTATTCTAACACACAAAAACCAAAAAAATTGTCGAAAAAAAAGAACAATTAACAAATTGTTCAATTTTAATATGTTTTTATTGGTAAAATTAGTTCAATCAATGATTCATCAGTCACTGGTTTAATAAGTATTGGCTTATCATCAGTATTTAAAAGTAAGAATATATTTTCTTCTTTTATTACCTTTAAAGCATCCATCATATATTTAGAACTAAATGATATTTCAATTTTTTCCTTATTATTACAATCAATATGTAGTTTTTCTTCAGCATTTCCTAGTTCATTACTAGTTGAAGTAATTACCATTTCTTTATCTTCAATATGCATTTTTATAATATTTTTTTCTTTATTTTGAGCAAGTAATGCTGCTCTATCTACTGCATCATAGAATTCTTTCAAATTTAAATTGATCATATAAGCAAAATCGTTTGGAATAAAGTGAGAAGTTTCTGGATAAGTTCCACTAAGTAGATTACTTTGAACATAAATATTTTTATAAATAAATAGTATTTTGTTGGTAAATACATGGATTTCCACATTTTCATCTTCACTTATGATTTTTTCAAGTTCCGTAATACTTCTACCAGGAATTACGATATTAATCATCTTATTAACTGGTGTAGATAACTTTATATTTTTCTTAGATAATCTATATGAATCTGTTGCAATACATTCTAATATATCTCCATTAATTTTTAAGTTAATACCAGTAAGTAATGGTCTTACTTCTTGGGTAGATAATGCATATGAAGTTTGCGCAATTATTTCTCTTAATTTATCTGCTCCAATATTTATTGCATCATCACTCTTTTCAATATTTATATTAGGATAATCATTAGGATTATAACAATTTAATCTATATTGATTACTTGGAGTAGATATTTTAATCTTTAAATTATCTTCTATTTCAAAGTCAATTACATCTGCAGGCATTTTTCTAATCATATCCACAAAATATTTACTTTGAATAATAATTCTACCCTTTCCTTCTAAATGTTTAATATTTGCTTCAGGAATTGTTACTTTAATAGTTAATTCAGAATCACTTGCTAAAAGTTCAATCCCTTCATTACTAACATCAAATACTATCCCATTTAATACCGGAATAGTCGTTCTTTGTGATAAAGCCTTTGTTACATTATTTAATGCTTCTAAAATTACATTTTTTTCAATAGTCCATTTCATCTTTCATCCATCCTTCTTTCTTATATATTTATTTTAATTATTTTATTAATAGCGTTAATAATGTTGATAACCATATTATATCATAAAAATTACCTTATATTTCGACAAATTTTCTTCACTACTTATCAACATTATTGTAACTTAGTTTTAATTTCTTTCAACATATTTTGCAAGTTCTCATTTGTTTCTAACTCTTCCTTTATTTTATCAATAGCAGTAGATACTGTCGAGTGATCTCTTCCCCCGAATTCTAGGCCAATCTTCGCCAAATTTTCATCAGTTTCTTCCCTGCATAAATACATTGCTATATGCCTTGGCCTTACTACACTATTCGTTCTTCTCTTACTTTTTAAGTCATCTACAGATATTTTAAAGTATTCCGCGACTGCATTTTGAATCGAAGCAATTGAATTGTTGATAAATATGTTGGTAGTTACATAATCCTTTAATGCTTCATTAGCAAAATCGAGTGTTATCTTATCTGGTACCATCATCGCCGAATATGCGAGTAATCTGTTGATAGTTCCTTCGATATGTCTTACATCATTGACACATGAATTAGCAATATATTCGATAGCATCATCGGTAAGTTTCGTTTCAATGCTTGTATTTTTGACCTTTGCTTTAATTATTTCACACCTAAGATTGAAATCTGGTGGATAAATATCCACCGGAAGTCCCCACATAAACCTACTTCTAAGTCGCTCTTCTATCTTTTTCAAGTCATCCGGACTCTTATCACTACTAATAATTATCTGCTTATTGGCTTGATGTAGAGCATTAAATGTGTGGAAAAATTCTTGCTGTGTCCGCTCTGCTCCAACTAAAAACTGGATATCATCGATTATTAATACATCGACATTACGGTATTTATTCTTAAATTCATTAGCATAATTGATATTACTACTTCCCTTATCTATTGTAGCAATCCCCGTAAATTCGGTCATAAATTCATTACTAGTTGTATATAATACCTTTTTATCACTATGATCATGAATATAATTCCCGATTGCTTGCATCAAATGTGTTTTCCCCAGTCCACTTCTTCCATATATAAATAAAGGATTATGAATTGTTCCAGGTGCTTCTGCAACAGCCCTTGCTGCTACAAATGCGAGCCTATTTGAGTTACCAACAATAAAGTTATCAAAAGTAAATTTAGGATTTAAATTGGTATTCCACTCTATTTCTTTAGTTATTTGCTCCTCTTCAATAACTGGTTGCGTAAAAGTTTCCACTTCATCTTCCGTAATATATTTAAAAGTATAATTAATTCCCGTTAATGCAAAAAAAGAAGCATCAATTATATCATTATAAGTTTCACTAAGCATTTGCTTATGTATTTCCATTGGAACCTTGATTGTTACTACATTGTTAACAATTGAAAGTAGTTCAAGTTTTGAAAACCAAATGGTATAAGCATTTTGACTAACTTGAGACTGAATATCATTTAAAAAGCGCGAAAAAAGTTCATCTGTTTTCAAAACCTCACCCCACTAACAACATTTCACTGACTACATTGTAAACCATTTTTGAAAAAATTAAAAGAGAAAAATTATCAAAATTATTTATCCCCAAAATTAACAACAAAAAAAGTTCGACAAAATCTGACAAAAATAGACTTATCCAGACTATCAACAAATTAAAAATAACACAACCAACATACCAACAATTTATCCACAGGCATGTTGATAGTATGTTGTTAATTGTGTTGATAAAAATTGATAGTTATCCACATTTTATCAACAATCCACAAAATATGTGGATAAGTTACATCTTTTCTTGCTTGTAAATAATTTATTTTTATAAAATCATATACAAGTTAGTGATGTAGCTATCAAACGTTATAAATAACAATTCTTGTGAACTGAAATTGACAAGAAATAAAATAAATGCAATATATTCCACTAAAGGGGGATTTGGTATGGAAGAAATAAATAATCCCGTTTCAAATAGTATACCTAGAAATAAAATTGAAGAGAGTTAATGCTTGCTAATATCGATTTGGATAGGTCACCGGATATTAGTTTTGAAAAATATGTTGAATATAACAAGCTATTAGTTAATGCTCTAAGTTCATTTGCTATAGGAACTTTTATTGACACATATAGCAAAACGGGTAGTTTTAAGCTAGCGAGAAAAGAACCTAAACCAAAAGATAAAACAACTAATAACCAAAAAAGATATTAGAAATATAATACTTTATCCATCGGGTTGTATTATAAATATTCGGGTGTAAAAAATTTTCCGGGGCAAAATAAAAAATAGTGGC
>DVHV01000058.1 GCA_018711775.1 Candidatus Onthocola stercoravium
CCATAAAAATTTACTCTTGACAAATCTTAGAATGTCATTTATCACTACTAGTAGTTTGCATAACTACTCTTTTTGTTTCACTATTCCATAATAATGTTCCACCATTTTCACAACCTGATAACTGTTCATTAAAAATATATCCATCCTGTGGCCAAGTTGTATCACTAGATACTTGATATTCTCCACTATTCGCCTCAGTTTCATACATCATGGTTAGCGCATTGGAATTAAAACTAAGTCAAGAAGCACTAGCAGATAAAACTGATTTAAATACTAGGACTATACAAAGAATTGAAAATGAAGAAGAAATACCCAGTTTAGAAACTTTATCTAAATTAGTTAATGCCTTAGAAATAAAAGATGAAGATTTAATAGAATATATTAAGAAATTTAGCAAACAAAAATAAAGTGCCAATTTAAGCACTCTATTTTTGCTTGAATTAAAATCCACCGCCGCTGCGGCCTCCACCACCGAAGCCACCACCGGAAGAAAATCCACCGCCGAATCCTCCACCACTGCTCATGGATGAACCGGCATTCATTCGGTTAATAGTCATTTGTGAAGTATTTATTGCTGAATGCATCGATGAAGTTATCAAATTTGCTATATGAATATTAGTTATATAATTTAGTGTGAAATAATCTATATCACTTACATTGGAAAATTCCGTTATCTTTACATTCATCACTTTTTCTACCTTTTGAGCAAGCCCAAAAACAGTTGCATAAACCAAATATCTTTCCCACAAAACAATCTCCGGCAATTCTTTAATGCTAAAGTTACCAAAATCATTTAAAAATCTTTTAAAAGCTTGCCACCTTGCATAATGTTCTACACCTTTTTTTGTTTTTTTACTAAATGATATAGCATAAATCATAAATACAATAGCAAATAATACTGTAATAAATCCTGGAATAAATTCAATATTATTATGAGTAATAAAAGTAATCAATATAATAGAATAAACTAGTAAAACAAAAGGTATTATTACATAATTTTTCTTTTTTTCAAAAAATTCTTCTGCCTCACCATCTTTTAAAACCATATTTTTCCAATTTGTATAACTATTCATAAATGTTTGACAAGTCTTAGTACTACTAGCATACTTCTTTAAAGCAGTTGTAGTAAAACTAGCAGTTCCTTTAGCAACATTATTAAATAAGAAATCTACTAAAGCATTTTCAGTATCACTTAATTTATTTCTTGTAACTAAAGTAAATCTGTATTCATCCTTCACTTCAGGAACTGCTTCTACTTTAATGTTTTTCTTATAAACTAAATTCATTATCGAAGCACTTAAGGCATTCTCCGTAATAGTGTGATTCATCAAATAATCGACAACCTCAACATTATAATCATCAATAAATTCTCGATTATACTTTAATTTAAATAATGATTGTCTTTCGCGATCATATTTCAAATAAATATATACGAAAGCTCCAACTAAAGCAACATAGAAAATGACTGTGCCTACAACTGCTATATTCATTTTACTTCTAATATCTTTTCTTAAAGCATTAGCCTCATTTGCTCTCTCAGTTTCTGTATCAATTATTTCATCAAATGTCTCATCACTATATTTACTAATACCAGTTACTAAATCATCTGCAAAAGTCATTCGAATATCTAAGGTTCCATATGATTCAAGTGATGGAATTGTTGCATAAATAATTGAATTAGTACCACTACTTTCTTCATATACTTCCCCTTCTAATGGTCCATGAGCCCAAAAACGAAAATAATCACTTTCATCAAGAGCTGGAAGAGTAACTCGAATATTTAAATCTCCTATCTCATCAGCAAGTTCTCCACTAAAGAAATTCCAATAAAATTCTGCAAAGTTATCATGCATAGTTACAATTCCTTCAATAGTGTAATCCAATCTAAAAACATATTTTTCGCGATTTAAGGGATGATACATTCTAATGCTATAACCATCGCTTGTTGAATCGACAGAATATTTAAGATCTTCCCCAACACTTGCATATGTTACTAAATTAAATGATGTAAAATTATCATCAAATGTATTAAAAGATATTCTACTACTATCTAATCCTGACACTTTAATATTAGTTATATCTTCTGCTCGCATAGAACTTCTAATACTAGAATATGCTAAATTCATTTCATAACCATTAAGTGTTCCATCAACTAAAAATAACTCTGAAACTTCAACATCACCATTTTCTAATATCTTAGCATCAATATAATAAGACTCTATATCATAATTAACATCTGCTGCTAAAGCACAAATTGGTAATAATAAAAATACTAATAGACTTAATAATACTTTTTTCATAATCACACTCTCTCTAAAAAAAAGACGTTTAGCACGTCCTTAAAATTTAACTTGAACATTTTCTCTTTCAGCCTCTTGGACTTCAAAGAATGTTTCTTTTTTAAATTTAAATATGCTAGCCACAATGTTACTTGGAACCATTTCAATTTTATTATTATATACAAGAACTGTATCATTATAAAATTGTCTAGCACTAGCAATCTTACTTTCAGTTTCTGTAAGTTCCGTTTGCAAATGTTGGAAATTAGTATTAGCCTTTAAATCCGGATAACTTTCCGAAAGAGCAAATAACTTAGAAATAGCCTGTTCCAACTCACCATCAGCCTTCATTTGTGCCTCAGGTGTTGTTGCAGAAACATAAGTATTTCTAGCCTTAATTACAGATTCCAAAGTTGATTCTTCATGTTTAGTATAACCTTTAACAGTTTCAACTAAATTTGGAATAAGATCAAATCTTCTTTTTAATTGCACATCAATTTGTGCCCATTGATCTTTTACTCTATTTCGTAAATCTACTAATTTATTGTAAGTCGAAATAGCCCAAACTATTATTAGTAAAACTATTACTACTATTACACCAAAAATAATCCATCCCATAAATATATCCTCCTAGAACTATTTTATCATATTTTATCACTTTATAAAACCATTTTTAATATCATTTACATTATATTATATTCTTAAAGGATTAAAATCTATTTCCAAATAATTATCTTTATTGCCTGAAAATATATTATCTAAATCCTTTAATGTTGCCATTAATTTATCATCAAACTTATATTTTATTATTATTTGCATCCGATATTCATTATTAAATCTAAATACTGAGGCAGTTGTTGGTCCCAAGACAATTGTTTCTTTATTTAAATTATCGTCCAGATATTTTTTTACTTTTCTAGCATCCTCGATAGTCTTTTCATAAACTTTCCCTATTACTTTAATACCTACTAAATAATAATATGGGGGATACTTCAATTTCTTTCTAAAATTCATCTCTTGTAAATAAAACTTATCATAATTATTACTTTTAACACACTCTATTACATAATTATCCGGATTAAACGTTTGAATTATTACTTCCCCAGGCATTTCACTTCTTCCAGCTCTACCTGCAACTTGACTTAACAGAGAATATGTTACTTCACTACTCCGATAATCTGGAATATTTAAAGATGCATCAGCATTTATTACTCCAACGAGTGTTACTTTTGGAAAATCTAAACCTTTACTAATCATCTGTGTACCTAATAATATATCATATTTATATTCTTTAAATTCTCCAATAATTTTTTCATGACTCCCCTTATTTCTCGTTGTATCTTGATCCATCCTTACTACCCTAGCATCTGGATACATTTCTTTAATTTTTTCTTCTAACCTTTCCGTACCTAAACCATAATAATTTAAACTTGCTTCATGACACTCCGGACAAACTTCATCTTTTTTCTTTTGATATCCACAATAATGACATATCAAGTTATTCGTTGATTTATGGAATGTCAGTGTTATATCACAACTAGGACATTTATAGGTATATCCACAATTACTACAAGTAATAAATGTTGAGAAACCTCTTCTATTAAGTAGAAGTATTACTTGTTCTTTTCTAATCAGTTTTTCCCTAATCTTATTTTGCAAAAACTCACTAAATATTAAGTTTCTTTTCTTCATCTCACCTTCCATATCTATTACATGAATTATAGGTAGTTTTGCATTACCAACTCGATTACTTAATTTAAGTAATTTATATACCCCTTTATCAGCCCTTGCTTTACTCTCAAGTGTAGGTGTAGCACTACCAAGTAAAACAGGAATATTATTGTATTTCCCCCGATATATGGCTATATCTCTAGCATGATACCTCGGATTATTATCTTGCTTATAACTACTACTATCTTCCTCATCAATAATTATTATTCCCAAATTAGTAAAAGGAACAAATATAGCACTTCTAGTACCAACTACAACATGCACTTCTCCCCGCAATATTTTTAAATATTCGTCATACTTTTCCCCTTCAGATAAAGATGAATGAAATATCGCAACATCACTACCAAAAGCCTCATAAAATCTTTTGGCAATCTGCGTAGTTAAACTAATCTCAGGAACAAGCATAATTGCAGTTTTCCCTTCACTAATGCACTTTTCTATCCATTTAATGTAAACTTCTGTTTTACCACTACCAGTAACACCATATAGTAAATAAGTGTCGTATTTATTAAAATCAACACTTTTGTATACTCTTTCTTGATCTTCAGTAAGAGTCTTTTTAACTATTTCATCACTACCCTTATTAATCCTATACTTACTTACTTTTTCAATTGTAATAATCCCATTTTCTTCTAATGCTTTAACTATTTCACTAGATACTTCTTTTTTATTTAACTTTCCCACTTCTAAAATGTTATTTATTGCTTTAATCTGAGCCATTCTTCTTGGGTACTTACAAATATATTCCATTGCTTTTAATTTATCAGTAAGTACTAAATATTCATCAAATTTATCATAATTATGTTCTTGCTTTTTTATCTTTAATGATGATGGTAACATTGTCTGATAAGCAGTTATTAGTGTACACAAAGTAATACTAGATAAGTACTTGCCAACATCCATAAGTTCCTTACTTAATACTAATTCTTCATTATCTATCCTAATTATTTCTTTAGCATCATATTCAGTATCGTTACTATTAACTATTTCCATAACAAAACCAAATACTTCCATTTTACCAAATGGTACATAAACTTTCATTCCTACTTTAATTTTATCTTTTAATTCTTCAGGAATTTTATATATAAACGTTTTATTTAATGCCTTAACTCCATATTCTATTATTACATTTGCATACATAATTTTACCTCAATTTTCTTGCATTATTATTTTAACATTAAAGAGTTTTTACTACAAGCAATATTTAAATAACATAATATTTAAATCAAGTAAGTAAATACGTCGTAACATAAATATCATTACTAGTTGTATATCCAATAACATACTTATTCTTTTCTTTAACAATTAAAATTCCAATTGTTTTATTATTGTTATTTTCCTTTATATTATTTTCAATATAATTAACGTAAAAATCTAATTGACCAATATCTTGTGATTTCAACTTTCTTGTTTTAACTTCTACTACA
>DVHV01000059.1 GCA_018711775.1 Candidatus Onthocola stercoravium
ATATTTTCGATGATTCATTCTCAGCTCTAGATTATAAAACCGACTTTACTTTAAGAAAAGAATTAAAAGAACATACCAAAGATGCTACAACGTTTATTGTTGCGCAAAGAATTGGTACAATCATGAATGCTGATAAGATTATTGTTCTTGATCAAGGTTCATGTGTGGGAATGGGAACACATGAAGAGTTATTAAAAACTTGTGATGTGTATAAAGAAATAGCCCTTTCCCAACTTAGTGAGGAGGAACTTAATAATGCCTAGACCAATGGGAGGAAAAGGTGGCCAATCTTTCGAACAAGCTAAAGACTTCCGTGGGGCCATGAAAAAATTAGTACATTATTTAAATAGATTTCATAAATTGTTAGTTATAGCCTTTGTTCTTGCAGCAGTAAGTGCCGTGCTTTCAATTATTGCTCCGGATCGACTAAGTGATATGACTGATCTTATTTCTGATGGTTTAGTTCCAAATATCAGTGAGTCTACTGTTACAGAAATAATGTCAGATCCAGACATATCTACTGAAGATAAAATGGAATTTGCTTCCATTATGAGTGGCATAACTGAGGATAGCACGTCAAGTGAAATATTCGCAGCAATCGATGAAATGCCTGAAAGTATCCAAGAAATTGTTAAACCTCGTATGGATTTTGCTGCCATCAAATCAATTGCCGTATTCTTAGCAATTGTCTATGTTGCTAGTGCTATATTTAGTTTCTTCCAACATTTCATTATGGCAACAGTATCCAACAATTTTGCTAAAGAACTTCGTAGCAAAATCATAACTAAGATTAATAAATTACCACTTAGATACTTTGACCGTAACTCAACTGGTGATATCTTATCACGTGTAACTAACGATGTTGATACAGTGGCCCAAACAATGTCTCAAAGTATTGGTTCTCTAGTTGGAGCAATTACCTTAGTAATTGGTA
Organism: Candidatus Onthocola stercoravium; assembly: GCA_018711775.1. Taxonomy (GTDB): domain Bacteria; phylum Bacillota_I; class Bacilli_A; order RF39; family UBA660; genus Onthocola_B; species Onthocola_B stercoravium. The sequence goes on from DVHV01000059.1 coordinate 935, forward strand.
GTGTCTTAATGATGTTTGTTACCAATTGGATTCTTGCCTTATGTGCAATTGTATCTAGTTTACTAGGTTTCTCAATTATGGCTATCATCTTGAAAAAATCTCAAAAATATTTCGTTGAACGTCAAGAAGAACTTGGTAATATGAATGGTCATATTGAAGAAATTTACTCAGGTCATAATGTCGTAAAAGTTTACAATGGTAAAAGAGAATCAGATGAAAAATTTGATAAATTAAATGATAAAGTATTTAATGCTATTCGTAAGAGTCAATTCTTATCTGGTCTTATGCAACCTATAATGATGTTCATTGGTAACTTCAGTTATGTAGTTGTCTGTGTTGTTGGAGCAGTATTAGTAACAAATAATGTTATTTCATTCGGAGTAATCGTTGCTTTCATTGTATATGTTAGATTATTTACTAATCCATTATCACAAATTGCTCAAGCCATGACATCTTTGCAATCTGCAGCAGCAGCATCTGAAAGAATATTTGAATTCTTAGAAGAGCCAGAAATGAGTGACGAATCTAAATTAACTAAAGTTCTTAATAGAGAAGAAGTTAAAGGAAATGTTGAATTTGACCATGTTAAATTTGGTTATGATGAATCACGAATGATTATTAAAGACTTTTCTGCTAAAGTTAAACCAGGACAAAAGATTGCTATCGTTGGTCCAACTGGTGCTGGAAAAACAACCATGGTTAATCTTCTCATGAAATTCTATGAAATAAATTCTGGGGATATTAAAATCGATGGTGTATCAATTAATGAACTAAAAAGAGAAAATATCCACGAGTTATTCACAATGGTTTTACAAGATACTTGGTTATTCGGTGGAACAATTAGAGAAAATATTGTTTATAATCAAGAAAATATATCTGATTACGAAATGAAGCAAGTTTGTAAAGTTGTTGGAGTAGACCATTTCATTAAATCTCTGCCAAATTCTTATGATACCTTAATTGAAGACAATGATTCTATTTCTTCTGGTCAAAAACAACTTATCACAATTGCCCGTGGTATGCTTGATAAAGCTCCATTCTTAATTCTGGATGAAGCAACCAGTAATGTCGATACTCGTACTGAAGAATTAGTTCAAAAGGCTATGGATAAACTTATGGAGGGTAAAACATCATTTATCATTGCCCACAGATTATCCACAATTAAAAATGCTGACTTAATTCTAGTCATGAATGAAGGAAACATTATTGAACAAGGTAACCACGAAGAACTTATGAAACAAAATGGATTCTATGCTAACCTTTATAATTCCCAATTTGAAAAGGTTAGTTAAGGAAGTGGACAAACATCGCTTCCTTTTTTTTATGCCACCATATTATATAGTGGAGGCGAATTTTATGAATATAGAAATTATTATGAGTTTAGTAACAATTGTTGTAACTTTTATTTTAGGGCTAATCGCCAAAAAAGCAACTTGGATTTCCGATCATATAATACCTATTCAAAATTTAATCATCGGTATAGTTGTTGCTGTTATATACTATTTTATGACTAAAGATGTTTCAGTTACTATTGCTATGTCTGGTATCATCGCCGGCGGAACTTATGATATAGTTAAAAATTTAAAAGCTCTTACAGATAATACCCAAGATAGTGAAGAAGTTGTTGATAAAGATGGGAGTGTTGGCTAATGAATTATTTAATTTATCCAATTAAAATTATGAACATAACTCAAACATATAAAAATGATTTTTCTCATTCAAGACATACTGTTGGCACACCCAAAGACTATCCGATTGATGACAACTGTGGAGCTACTGGACCAAATGGTTACTTTTATTGTCCTTGCGATGCCATGACTGTTAAAAAAATATATGGTATTGGCAGTAGTTCTTCTAATGTTTTATGGCTTGAATCGACTACTCCTGTTATTACACCAACATTCACTGATTATGTCACCATTATGATAGGTCATATCGAAGACGCAGAACTAAATAAACTTAAAATCGGTCAAACATTTACTAGGAAAGAACCAATTGCTATCGAAGGCAAAGATGGTTTTGCTACCGGAGAACACTTTCATATCGTTGTTGGCCGAGGAAAATTTAAAGGATCAGGCTGGGTAAAAAATACTAATGATATTTGGGTTATCAATACCACTGGTGGGTCAGTTAAGCCAGAAGATGCTTTTTTCATCGATAATACATTTACTACGATTAAAAATAGTGCAGGTCTTAACTTCTTAGATTTATATATCCCTAATATTGAAGAAGATGATTATTACTATACAACTGCAGAATCCCTAAATATTCGTTTAGGACCAGGAACAAATTATAATGCCATAAATACTCTTCCTAAAAATAGTCGCATTAAAGTTCGTGAATTTATTAATAACTGGGCTAGAATCACAGATAAAGAATATGTTGCTAAAAATTATGTAACCAAAAAAGCACCTAGCAAATATTATGAAACTAAATCGACAACTGCAGATTTTCTCAATGTTCGTAGTAAACCTGCTGGAACCATCCTTAAAGTTAAAGCACCACTACCTAAAGGAACAACGGTGGCAGTAATGGAAGAAAAAAATGGTTGGACCAAAATTAATACTAATCGTTGGGTATATTCTTCATATGTAAAGTAATATTGCTAAACTTAATAATTTATTATAAAATATAACTAGGTGATGAACATGGGAAATGTATACAATTTAGCCTTAAATTTTAAAAGAAAGCATCCAGGAGGAATTGCCTGGCGTTTAAAAAAACATTGTGAAGTAGTAGAAAAGCATTTGAATCCTGGTGAAAAAGTTCTTTTTGCTTTTGCTGGACAAAAAAACACTAAATTTTATGAACCATTTTTTAGTTGTGTTGTGGTCCTTACTAACAAAAGAATTCTAATTGGGCAAAAAAGAGTAGTATGGGGTTATTTTTTAAGCTCTATTACTCCAGATTTATATAACGACTTACTTGTTTATCAAGGTCTTGTATGGGGTAAAGTTACTATAGATACTGCAAAAGAAAAGGTAGATATTTCTAATTTGCCAAAAACAGGTTTGGATGAAATTGAAACAAATATTTCAGAATTAATGATGAGTGAAAAACAAAAATATGCTCATCCAGAAACGGCTAACAAAGTATGAAAAAACATGTAGTACTAGTAGTTGCTTTAATTGTTTTATTTAGTATTTTTATTTATTTTTACTTGCGTAAATCAAGTTATGAACTAGAATATAATATTGATGATTTAACCGTAACTGAAAGTTACAATAAGGATAAAAATGCTTACTATTTTAGCATTGATTATGATAATAAAACTTACGAATTAATATCCTTAGATAAATATACTAACAAACGTAAATTAATTGATGATATTAAAGTAACCCAAAATGAGGATGAAACCTGTCTTGAGTTTACAACAACAGATGTCAATCTTTATAATATTTGTTCTGATAACGACAGTTACTACGTTGAAAATATCGACGATAAATCAACATTTACATCCAAAGATTCTTATAAAAATATCAATATCGGAGCTTTAGATGATAAAACATATTTACTTTGGAATTATCATGATTTTATATATTTAAATAACGATTCTCGAGAAACTATAAAATTATTTTCCAAAGATATTTATAATTTATCTTTAATCTATGCTTTTGAAAACTACTTATTAGTTCCTGATTATGAACAAGATTATATTTTTGATAAATTATATGTTATTAACACAAATAATGCTAAAATATCTAATATCGATTTAAGATTTGAAGTTTACTTTAATAGTTACTTCCTTGGCAATGATAAAAATAACGTTTATTTATATGATTTAAAAGAAAATCAAGAGTTTTATATTGACTTAGATAAAAAAGAAATATATAAAGCAAGTAGTGAAATCTTAGTTAATGGCGACTGGGAAAATGTAAGTAATCAAACTTTCCAAAAAGAAAAACCAACATTTAGTAAAGAAAAAAATTTAGATGTTGTTTTTGAAGATGATAAGCTTTATATGAAAGTTCCTGATGGAAAAACCAATGTTTTAATTACTAATCGTAATGTATCTGAATTAGTCAAAGTTGATGGTTTAAATATATATTATATTTCCGAAGATATATTATATAAATATAATCCTTTTGATGGTGAACAGGCTTTGCTTAAATATTCTGAATGGAATTTTAATCATCAAAAAATGGTCTTTATATTTGATTAACCAAAATATATAAAATTCATATTTTATTATTAGGAGTGATAAAATGTTTGATAAATATACGATAAAACCTAATGATAATTTGAAAGCCATTGCAAGTAAGTTTAATACTAAACCAGAAGTATTAATGGATATAAATAATATTTATTTTCCTGATGAACTAAGAGTAGGTATGGAAATAATAGTACCTAAAAACAAAGAACAATATTTCTCTGTTTATACGATTGAAGCAGGGGATTCTCTTTATAAAATTGCTCAAAAATATAATATAAATCCTACATTACTTGCTAGTTTAAATGGTTTAGATATGGATGATTATATTTATCCAAATCAACAAATACTTATTCCTAAGAGTGGATATAGCTATTATATAACTGCTGAAGGCGATACACTAGATACAGTAGCAAATATGTTTAAAATATCTAAGATGGATCTCTTAAATCAAAATGAAACAATTTATCTATTAAAAGATCAAGTATTAGTTACTAAAAGATAAAAATATGGTCTATGCATCATATTTTTTTCTTATAAAAAATAGCATACTTTTTTGAAAAAAATAAGAAATTGCATACAAGTTGGGAATGCCCAAAGTATGGTTCGTTATATAATCGAGATATTAATGCTAGTGAAAATATAATGTTTGAGGGTTTAAAAATTTCCTTAAATAGTTTATAATTAAGTTAACCAAACAGAAATAGTAGATGATATTCATTCTAAATTGATTTGCAAGTCCTAGCAGAGTGAATAAAAATTCTACTTTCTTGTATAAGGAAAAGGGTGCGATAGTATGATTTTTAAAAAGCCATATGGTTTCTTAATTAAACACTTTAGAATTATTCATATTATTATAACTTTACTTACCATTTATATTGCGTTTAATACTAGGAACATCCTCTCATTTTTTCGTCGTTTTATAAGTAATGGCTATTCAATTACTGTTGTTGATAATATGGCAGCGCAATATATTAATTGGACACTTTATATTGCAATCTTTTTAGCCTTAGCGAGCTTAATAATAGTATTTATTTTGTTGCGAATGAAGAAGAAGCCTAACAAAATGTATTTAGCAACAATAATTTATTATGTAATTTTGTTTATTGCCATTATAATTGCAGCATATTTAATTAATGGTTTAAGTGATGGTTTGTGGTCAGCATCCTCAGCTAGAACATATCGAGATATAGCACAGTTAATATACTATCCTCAATTTTTCTTTATAATAGTTATGGCATTAAGATCATTAGGTTTTAATGTTAAACAATTTGATTTTCAAAACGATTTAAAAGAATTAGAAATTACAGAAGCTGATTCAGAAGAAGTTGAATTAAATATAAACTTTGAAACTTATAAAGCAGAAAGGTTTATTCGTCGTTTTATTCGAGAATTTTATTATTATTACTTAGAAAATAAAATAATAGTTAATATCATCTTTGGTGTAGTTGTAATTATAACAGTATTTCTAGCAGTAAAAAGTTATGAAAAAATTAAATACACTTATGATGAAGGAGAAAATTTTTATTACAATGGTTTTAGTATAAATGTAAAAGATAGTATTTTAACTAATGTTGATGAAAATGGCGATGTAATAGTTGATGGAAAATATTATTTAATATTAAAATTAGAAATAACAAATAATGGTATAAATAATGCTTATTTAAATTATGATAATTTAAAAATATACTTTGGAAATGATTATATAAATCCTTCTCTTGATATTGGGAACCATTTTATCGATTATGGTGATCCGTTTATGAATGATAGATTTGACCCAGGAGAAACATATACGTATATTGTTCCATACATTTTAAATAAAAACCAAGTATCAAACAATTATCGTTTAACAATTTATACTGGTCCAGCTCAAAAATCACGAAGTTTTTTAGCGGTAACTATAAACGTTAACCTTAAGCCTTCAAAATTTATGGATCAAGAAGTTGTAAGAGAAGCAAAGGTAAACGAAAATGTCTCATTTTCAAGTACATTTTTAAATCAAACATCAATTAATATTCCTACTGCAGAAATATCCGGTAGATATGAATATCAATATGAAAGTTGCTATCGTGATAACTGCCGAAATTATACTGGTTTAGTTTTAGCTGGATCAGGTACACAGTCTAACAGAACGTTAGTTATATTAGATTATGATTTTATAATGGATACGACAACAGATGCTTATAGCAACATTAAAACAATATCCGACTTTGCAAATGCTTTTATGACTGTTGAATATGTTAAATTAAATAATACTTATGAACAGTCTTTTAGAAATGTAACACCATCAAGAGTTAAGGATAAGTTGATTTTAGAAACAACCAATGAAATCGAAACTGCTCAAGAAGTAAACTTATTAATAACAATTCGTAATAGATGTTATAAAATAAGAATAAAATAAAAATCCCAATTGGGATTTTTAATTATGGAATTTCATTGTTTACTATAATTCATTTATCAACTAAGAAGGAATAAATTTTGCTTATTTAAAATTATAAAAAACATTTATACTAATTGAACGAATAAGAATACTAAACTTGTTTGATTTTGTTCAAAAATATCATAATTATCTTCTTTTTATCATAAATTTTAATATAAATGATTTACACTAATTGACAAAAATAAAACATTAGTGTAGAATTATATATACGTGAATTAATTATTATTCAATTATATATGGAACCGTAGCCAAGTGGCTAAGGCGTAGGTCTGCAACACCTTGATCGCCGGTTCAAATCCGGCCGGTTCCTCCAATTTAAACAGAAAAAGAGTCAATTTGTTGGCTCTTTTATTATGTTAAAAATTCCAAAATCACTTAAATTGTTCATATATAGATGCTATTTATATTCATCACTTGCATAAAAAGTAAATAAACTAAATGATATAAAAAGAATTGTTAGTAACATTATTATTTTAATAAGCATTTATTAGAAATTTAATATATTTAACTTTTGACACATCAAATCATATCCGGTAATTAATTTTGAAAATGTAAATATTCTTTTTTTCCCGACATAAACTTTTATTTCTCCATCATTACCTAGACCATTTTTTACTTTTGTTATATCCGACATTTTGTATTCTTTTTCCTTTTGAAGAAAATGTTTAACTTTAATTGAATCGTTACAAATAGATATACTAATATAATTTAAAATAAGACCAAAAACTAAAAAGAATAAGGCTACACATACAAATATTGGATAAACAACATAAGGATTACTATCTTTAACAATATATGGATATAGCCATATTGAAAAAACTATAATAAAATATGGCAAAAAAATACGAAGTTCTTATTAAAGCAGGAGAATATCTAATTTCAAAATTGTTTATTGTCATATTTTTGTTTTGCTTTTTGGCACTTGATTTAACTAATGCAAATATAGCACTACAAACAGCAGCAGTAATAAATATACTAATAGCATCTAAATCCATAACTTAAACCTCCATACAATATTTTGATATCACTATAATATAAAATTTGAAAAAAGCAATATATTATTTGAAATGAGTTTTTATGAAATATACTGAAACTGAATATATAAAATTATGGAAAAAGATTAAGATAAAACATGCCATAGAGTTGGTAACTTTTGAGTTAGAATACAATATTAAAACTCGAACTAAAACCAATTTGGATATTATAAAAAAGTCAAGAATATTTAAAAGAAAAATCGATTCTTAAAAATTAGTTAAATGTAATTCTCTCTATATAAGGATGTATTTTTTGAAAAATTTTGATTTAATTCATCACAAATCCGTCAAAAAAACAAAAGTGTTGAAAATAAAAAATAATCCCCCAAAATAGGGATTTGCTAACAAATATATATGCATCAAGGCAATGGTGTTGCAGACCTATGCCTTAACCAATTGACTATAGTTTCGCATTTAAATTTAACTTGTGGTAAAAATTGTCTTTTGTTTGACGAATAAATTGTCAAGAAATATTGCTATTTGTCGAATATTTGGTTATAATAAAAAAGAATAGGGAAGTGTGGTATGAATACCGAAGCAAAACAAAAACTTACATTTCGTGAAGTATTGAAGTTAATTTCCACTATTATTAGTTGGACTGTTTTTGTTTTGCTAGTTATTTGTGCAACATTTTTATTATATTATTTTGTAGCTACTAAAGTGTTTGTTTATTTCGGTAGTAAATATGAACCAAAATTTTCGCTTTATACAATTATTAGCCCAAGTATGACTCCAAATATTAATGTTTACGATGTAATAGTTGATGTTCGAGTAGATAATCCTGAAGACATTGAAATAGGAGATGTTATAACTTTTTACTCCGATAGTCCAGAATTACATGGAGGGACAATTACTCATCGTGTAATTTCAATAATAAAAGATTCGGAAGGAAACTACAGTTATCAAACTAAAGGTGATAATAATTTAGTAGAAGATAGTACTACAGTTCCATATGATAAAATAGTAGGTAAAGTAGCTTTAAGAATTCCTCAATTAGGAAAAGTCCAATTCTTTTTGGCGAGTAGCTATGGCTGGTTATTATTAATTATGATTCCAGCGCTTTATATAATTTTTAAAGATATAAATCGTTTGATTAAAATGAAAAAAGCAAGTAAAAATACAGATAACAAAGAGTGTAATAACAAACCAAGTCGACTAAAAGAAATACTAAATAGACCATTATTTAACAAAGAAAAAGTAAAATTATTGAGTTATACACCTAAAACAGAAAATCCTTCTCCAGAAAATAATAACTCAAATTTATCAAATGAAGCATACACTCCACCAAAAAGTATCTTTGATATTTATGATGACGATGTGAGTATCGATGACTTACCAAAGTTAAAGTAGAAGTAATTCTGCTTTTTTCTTGACATAAAAAATGTCGAAATAAATATAATTTGTTAAGATTTTAGTAATTAAAGGGGGAAACTTGTGAAAAAAATCTTAAAGAATTACAAAAACACTTTGATTTTATTGGGATGTGTAGTCATCGGAGCTGTATGTGGATTAATATTTAAAGAAAAAGCAGAAATTGTCAAGCCACTTGGTGATTTATTCTTAAATTTATTATTAGTGATTATTGTTCCTTTAATATTTTTTACGATTACTTCATCAATATCAAAGATGAGAGAAAGAAGAAGATTAAGCAAAATTCTAATAAGCACTATTATAATCTTTTTAATAACATCTATAATTGCAGTAATTGTTGGATTTGCTTCAACTATTGCTATAAATTTGGTTGATCCAAAAGATACAGATGTTATACGAGAAACATTTGATGATAGTATTACTGAAGAAGTAGAACTAAATTTATTAGAAAGAACAGTCAGTGTTTTATCGACAGATCAATTTGTTAATTTGCTTTCAACAGATAATTTAATTGCTTTAATAGTTATTTCTATTTTATTTGGTATAGCTATTAATAAGAGTGGTGAAAAAGGAAGAAAAGTTGCTGAACTACTTGATTCATTTAGTGAAGTAATGTATAAGTTTATTCATATAATAATGTATTATGCCCCAGTTGGCTTAGGATGTTACTTTGCATCTTTAGTTGGAACTCTTGGTAGCGTCATAACGATTGGATTCTTAAAAACATTTTTTGTTTATTGGGTAGTAAGTTTGTTATTTATGATTATATTCTATACTATATATGCATATATCGCTGCTGGCAAAAAAGGAATTAAAGGATTTTGGAAAAATATTATACCATCAGCATTAACAGCTATGGGAACGTGTTCATCGGCAGCTAGTGTACCAGTTAATATTGAATGCACTAAAAAAATTGGGGTGCCAAATGATATCGCTGAAACGGTAGTTTCTTTTGGAACGAGCTTCCATAAAGATGGCTCATCAATTGGTAGTGTATTTAAAATAATGTTCTTAGTATGTTTATTTGGTACAAGTATTGCTAGTTTTGGAGAAGTTTTAGGAATTATTAGTGTTGCATTAGTTGCTACTCTTCTAGTAACTGCAGTTCCAATTGGTGGAGGAACAATTTCAGAAATGTTAATCATAACTATGATGGGTTATCCAATTTCAGCCTTGCCAATTTTGACAATTACTGCTACAATAATAGATATACCGGCAACTATGCTTAATGTTACCGGGGACTCAGTAAGTTCAATGATGGTAGCTCGTGTTGTTGAAGGTAAGGGCTGGATAGATAATAAAGCATCAGAACTAAAAACAATAGATAATCCAGTAAAAGAAGTTGCTGAAGAAAAACCTAAAAATAAGAAAAAGAAAAAACATTAGAAGTATGATGATTCAATTTAGTAGTTTTATTAAGTAGTCTTGACAGAGATAAAATATATAGCTGAGAATATTTTAATGATGATAATAAAATGAATTTCACTTGATGAATACTTTCTGGGATAACTCCCTTATCAGTTAAAGCGTATGAATAAAATTCATAAACTAAGGTGGTACCGCGGGCCTTGCTCGTCCTTAATTAGTTTATGAATTTTTTATTTTAAGGAGGAGAATATGGAAAAGGAATTAGAAAGTTTAATAACAAGTTTAAAAGATGAACTAGCAAGTTGTACCAAAGAAGCCGATATATTAAATGTTAAATCAAAATATGTTGGTAAAAAAAGTCGTATTACAGAAATTTTAGGTAACTTAAAAAATATGACTGTCGAAGAGAAGAGAAAATATGGTAGTCTAATTAACAACACTAAAAAAGAAATGGAAAGTATCATTGCAAGTAGTTTAGAATCTTTAGAAAGTAAGGCAAACATTACTTTTGATGATACCCTAGATTATGATATTGAAAATGGTTCTTTGCATCCGGTAACGATTGTTGCTAAAGAAGTTACAGATTGTTTAAAAAAGATGGGCTTTACTGTAGTTAGTGGTCCGGAAATGGAATCAGAATATTATAACTTTGAAGCATTAAATGTTCCTAAAGATCACCCAGCAAGAGACATGCAAGATACCTATTATTTGGATAATGGCATGCTTCTTCGAACTCAAACCAGCGACAACCAAATAAGAGGAATGGAAAACTATGGTGCGCCACTTCGTATTTGTGCTCCAGGTAGAACATTTAGAAATGAAGATTTAGATGCAAATCATGAAAATACTTTCTTTCAAATCGAAGGTATGGTAATAGATGAAAATATTTCAATTGAAAATTTAATGTATGTCATGCAAGAATTACTTAGTGAAGTATTTAAAACAGATTTAAAAGTAAGACTTCGCCCTGGATTCTTCCCATTTACTGAACCTAGTTATGAAATGGATATGAGTTGTGTCATCTGTGGTGGTAAAGGCTGCCCAACTTGTAAAAATGGTGGCTGGATCGAACTTATCGGTTGTGGTATGGTTCATCCCAATGTCTTACGTGCTGGTGGTGTAGACCCTGAAAAATATACCGGTTTTGCCTTCGGTATAGGTTTAACTAGACTTGCTATGATGAAGTATAAGATAAGTGATATTCGTGTTTTAAATTCTGGAGATATCCGTTATCTTAAGAACTTCGATATAAAATAAGGAGGATAATTTATGTTAATATCATGTAATAAATTAAAAAGTCATATTAAAAATAGTGAAGACATCGATTGGTTGAATATATGGAATACTTTTACAATTCGTACTGCGGAAGTAGAAGGTGTTAAAAAAGTTGGAGATCAAATAGACAATATTGTTATCGCCGAAATTGTTGAATGCGTTAAACATCCTGATAGTGACCATATGCATGTTTTAAAAGTCGATTGTGGTGAAGCTGAACCAATCCAAGTTGTCTGTGGAGCTCCGAATGTTCGTGTTGGTTTAAAGACTGCCTATATCAAGGTCGGGGGACACATTGATGGTATGGAAATAAAATCTCGTCCTTTACGTGGCATTCTATCTAATGGTATGTGTTGTAGTGGACGTGAACTAGGTATTTCGGATAATCATGATGGTATTTTAGAATTCCCTAGCGATGCACCAGTAGGAACTGATGTTAAAGATTACCTACCAATAGATGATATAATCGTCGAAATTGATAACAAATCTTTAACAAATCGTCCAGATTTATGGGGTCATTATGGTATTGCTCGTGAAATTGCTGCCATAACTGACCATGAATTATTACCATTAGATTTGGCGGAAATAAAAAATGATAAACAAGATTTAGAAATAACTATTAAAGATCCAAATCTTTGTTATCGATACACAGGATTAAAAGTTGATAACTTAAAAAATAATAAAACTCCACTAGATATGCAAATATTCTTATATTATGTTGGAATGCGTTCAATATCTTTATTCGTCGACTTAACTAACTATCTAATGCTTGAGTTAGGTCAACCAATGCATGCTTTTGATTCTCGTGTTGTTAAGAAAATTGAAGTAGGTCTAGCAAGCGATGGTGACACTTACACAACTCTAGATGGTGTAGAAAGAAAACTAACAAAAGATAATCTAATGATTAAAAATGGGGATAAATACTTTGGTATTGCTGGTGTTATGGGAGGATTAGATAGCGAAATCTTAAGTGATACTGATTCCATATTCTTAGAAAGTGCCAACTTTAATGCTGGTTCAATTAGAAAAACTGCTGTTGCCTTAGGTCTTCGTACAGAAGCTAGTGCTAGATATGAAAAATCTCTTGACCCTAACATGACTGATGTAGCCATTAAAAGATTAGTTTATTTATTAGAAAAAGAAAATCCAGATTTAGTTATTGCTTCCAATCTAACTGATGTTTATCCAACTAAGTTAGAAGAAGGACACATTACCTTACATAAAAATCTTTTAGATATTTATATGGGAAGAACTTTAAGTGATGAAGTAATTACTAACATGTTAGAAAAATTAGGATTTAAAGTAACAGTAAATGCCGATTCATATGAAGTAACTGTTCCAACATTTAGAGCAACTAAAGATGTTAAAATTGAACAAGATTTAATCGAAGAAATTGCTCGTATGTATGGTCTTGAAAACTTTGAAGCTAAACCATTAAAACTAGATTTAACTATTACGGAACATGAAACAATTTACAATCAAGAATATGAAGTAAAACATTTACTTGCAACTAAATATGATATGCATGAAGTAAATAGTTATATTTGGTATGACACAGAAACTTTAAAGAAACTTGGAGTTGAAAAGACAGGTGTAAAATTACTCGGCAAAAGTGAAAATAACATTCTTCGTGATGACTTAAGTTTCTCTTTGATGAATATCGTCGATACTAACTTTAAAAACTATCATAAATTTAATGTCTTTGAAATAGCAACAATTATTGAAAATAATGAAAACAAAAGAATGCTTAGCATAGTTCTTGCTGATGATGAAAAAAATATTGAAACAATTTACATGCAAGCTAAAAGTATCGTTAAGTATCTATTTAAGATGTTAAAGAATAAAGAAGTTACTTTTACCAACAACGTCAATGAAAAATCTTATTATGATTCTTCATTAGGTAAAGTTATCAACATTGATAACACCAAACTTGGTGAAATTAATGTATTAAATAAAGTTATTACTAACAAGTTAGCTAAGAAAAAAGCTATTGTTTGCATTGATATAGACTTTGATAAATATGTTACAATTACTCCAACAACAAAATTAGCAACTGAAGTAAGCAAATACCCAACTGTTGAACTTGATTATACAATCATTATGCCAGAAGGTACAAAATATGATACATTAAAACAAGTTCTAAGTGAATTTAAGAGTAATCTAATTAAATGTTATTCACTAGTTGGTACTTATGAAAATAAATATACAATTCGTTATATCCTAGGAAGTAATACAAAAACTCTTGAACAAAAGGATTTAACAAACTTCAAAGATAGATTTATTGAACACATAAAAAATAACAACCTTTCAATAATCGAATGATTATTGATGAACAAGAATTCCTGAGTATATTAGTTAACCTTGAAATAGGGAATCAGGAATTCTTTCAATTTCTAGAAGGCAAAGTAAAAAGATATCCTGTCAAAGACTTTGGTTGGGGTTGTTTTCCAATTCTTGATGAGAATAACCATATTGTAGATATTTGCATTATTGTACCAGACTTCTTAGATGAATTATGTATAAGAATAAACATTCATGAATATGCTCATGCCTTTGAACTATTTAATGAACTTGGTCAAGTTTATGTTGAAAATAGGGTAGTTCGAGAAAATAATGCCAAAGAAAAGGAGTTAGAATTTTTAAGATTAAGATCAAAAAAATTCTAATTCTTATTTTTTTGATAAAAATTCATTGCATATTATAACCTTATAGGTTACAATATATATACATCAAGGGGGATATATGATTATAATAAAAAGCAAAGGTTATCTAAAAGACTATGACAAATTAATAAAAAGAAAACATCTTGTAAAAGAAGAAAATAGAATAAAAGATATTGAAAAAATAATAAATGCTTTTAACAATATGCAAGAATTATTTGCATCTCCTTACAAAAACATATATAACTTTGAACAAAAGAAAGAAAATTTAAAAGAAATCTTTACCGTTAGAATAAATCATAAATTACGGCTTGTAATGAAGCCATTAATAGAATATCCATATAATTATATTGAAATAGAAGAATTAGAGTTTATAAATATAGATGATAAACACTATGGGGAGGGATAATATGCTAGGATTTGGTTCGTTACTAAGAGATTATTTAGATTATTATAAAATATCTCAAACAGATTTTGCAGAACGTCTAGGCATAAGTAAAAAACATTTAAATAATATAATAAATGGTAAAGTTGGCATTAGTGAAGAATTAATGGTTGCCATCAGTTTAATTACTGATATTGATATTAAGTTAATTGTATTTGCAGAAAAACAAAGAAGAGTTTATAACTATTTACACGAAAGATTTGATAATGAAAAATCTATCAAAGAATTTTTAAATACATTTTATCTTAAAGATATGTCTAAATTAGGTTGGATTAAACTAAAAGATGTTACTAACACTACCCAAAATGCCGTTGATTTATTGGAATATTTAAATTTAAGTAGTTTTGATTTAACATCTGAATATATAAATACTAAAGTATTATACAAAAAGAAAGATGATGCTAATCAAAAAAAAATCTATCTATGGATTAAACACTGCGATAAATTAATTATAAAGCAAAATGTTTTTGAATATTCATCTGCAAATTTCTCTAAGTTACTAGATGAACTAAAACTTGAACAAAATAAACCATTTGATACGGTTAGTCTAACAAATATTTTAAACAAATATGGTATCTATCTGGTTGTTGAAGATGCTCTTCCTGCAACAAAAATACGTGGGTGTATGATGGTAAAAATAACCAATCCAGCAATTTATTTAACCAAAACTTTTAAAGAGAAGGCTTCATTCTATTTTGCTTTATACCATGAACTAGCTCACGTAAAAAGAGATTATAACATGGCTAAAAACAAAATAGTTGTTGATGATTCTACAAGCAAAAAAGAAATAGATGAAGTAGCATTAAATTGGATGATTGATAAAAATGTTTGGAATTTAATAAAAGAAAATCCAAATGAAGTAAAAGAAATTTGTCAAAAAAACAATATTCCTATTTGCTTTGCTACATCAAGACTTGCTAAAGAAGGTTTAATTTCATATAAATCGAAATTATATATAAATAATAGGAAAAATTTGTAAAATTCTTGATTTTCGCCATCAAATACCGTATAATAGTATTGAGAGGTGAAAATATGATAATTACAAACGGTATGGCAAAGTATAATTTGAATAATTATTCAAATAAAAATAATAAAATAAGTAGGGAAATTAAAAAAGGAAAATTATTTAAGATAATTACAGGACTATATGAAACAGATCCAAATACCCCGGGTTATTTATTAGCATCGAGTATCTATGGTCCATCATATATTTCTTTTGATTTTGCTTTATCTTATTATGGCTTAATTCCTGAAAGAGTTAGTACAATAACATGTGCAACATTTAATAAGAAAAAAAGAAAGCAATATAATACTAAATTTGGAGTATTTACGTATAAGGATGTACCATCATCTGCATATCCTGAAGAAATATTATTAAAACAAGAAAATAATTATTCATATCAAATTGCTACTAAAGAAAAGGCATTATGTGATAAACTTTATTCATTAAAACCTTTAAAAAATCTAAGTAATTTAGAAACTATGTTATTTAATGATCTTCGCATTGATATAGAAGAATTTAAAAAAATAAATATAAAAAAGATAGAAAAACTAAGCAATTTGTATCATTCAACAAATGTTGCATTGCTTTTAAAGTATTTACGGAGGAATCAAAATGAATAATATAATTGAACAAATGATAGATAAGTATGAAATTAAAAATACACAAGATGAAATAAATGCATTAAAAGAAATTATTCAAGAACTAGTACTTTGCGGTCTATCTAGAGGTGGATTTTTTGAAGATGCCTGTTTTTATGGTGGAACAGCACTTAGAATATTTTATAATTTAGATAGGTTTTCTGAAGATTTAGATTTTGCTTTAACATCTCCAAATTCTAATTTTGATATAAGTAAATATTTTAATTGTGTTGAAAAAGAACTAAAAGCTTACGGATTAAATTTTGAAACAAGCACAAAGAAAAAAGAAAACAAAACAAACATTACTACTGCGTTTGTAAAAGGTGATACATTAGAATTAATTTTGAAATTTTTTCCGAAGAAAGAAAAAAATAATTATGACCATATTTTAAAGAATATAAAAATAAAGTTCGAAGTAGACATTAATCCTCCGAGTGGTGCAACTTATGAAATGAAGTATAAACTATTACCAAGCCCTCATCAAATAAAATTATATGATAAATCATCTCTTTTTGCTGGCAAAATTCATGCAATTTTATGCCGTAATTGGAAAACAAGAGTAAAAGGAAGAGACTTATATGACTATGTATTCTTTTTAGCAAATAACACTAATGTTAATATTGAATTAATAAAAAACAAATTAATTCGCTCAAACTTTATAAAAGATAAAGATAATTTTGATATAAATATATTAAAAGAAATGTTAATTAAAAAATTTAACGAAATAGATTATAATGAAGCAAAAGAAGATGTGCTTCCGTTTATTAAAGATGCTAGTAGTTTAGATTTATGGAGTAAAGATTTTTTTATTACAATAACTGATAAACTAAATTAATTAAGGAGTATTCATGCAAAGTGATATTGAAAGAAGTATAATTAAAACTTATCGTAAAGATATATGGCGTAAATTTACTAAAGCAGTAACAATTTATAATCTAATTCAAGATAATGATAAAATTGCTGTATGTATCAGTGGTGGTAAAGATTCATTTTTACTAGCCAAATGTATGCAAGAAATAAAAAAACATGGTAAGATTAAATTTGATTTAGAGTTCATTGTTATGGACCCGGGATATAGTAAAGAAAATCTAGATAAAGTCAAGAAAAATGCTGAACTTTTAGGAATTCCTATCCACGTTTATGAAAGTACAATTTTTGAATCATTGAAATCAATGGACGTTAAATCTCCTTGTTATATGTGTGCCAGAATGCGTCGTGGTCATCTATATAAGTTTGCTTCTGACTTGGGTTGCAACAAAATTGCATTAGGACATCACTATAATGATGTCATTGAAACTATCATGCTAGGTATCCTTTATAATGGCGAAATAGTGTCGATGTTACCCAAGATAAAAAGTAAAAACTTTCCTGGTATGGAACTTATAAGACCTCTTTATTTAGTTAGAGAATCTGCAATTATCAACTGGCTTAAATATAATGAACTTGAATTTATTAACTGTGCTTGTCCATTAAAGAAGGAAGACTCTAAAAGAGCTGAAGTAAAAGAACTTATCAAAAAACTTCGAGAAACTAATAAGTTTGTTGAATATAATATTTTTAAAAGTGTCGAAAATATTAACATAAATCAAGTAATGGGCTATATCGACAACGATAAAAGATATAATTATTATGATGATTATGAAGAATAATTTTTGCAACATTATGTTGCAATTTTTTGGTTGTCAAAGATTTAATATTGTGATACCATACTTATAATAGCGAGGAGATATATGAAAGATAATTGGTATTTATTAGATACTGAAGAAGTTTTAGAAAAATTAAATGTTGATAAGAAAGGACTTACCAACAAAGAGGTTAAAACGAACCAAGAAAAATATGGTTTAAATGTCCTGCCTAAAAAGAAAAAGGATAGTGTTTTTAAAATTATCTTAAGAGAACTTTTAAATCCAATAGTGCTGCTGTTAATAGTAACAGTTGTTTTTTCACTCATTATTGGTGAAGTCGTCGATGCTTGTGCCATAATTTTTATTATCTTAATTGATTTAATTTTAGGAACATTCCAAGAATGGAAGGCCGAAAAAACTGCTGAAAGTTTGCAAGAATTAATTAAAGATAAAGTTCGTGTCATCAGAAATGGTGAAGAAACGGAAGTTAATTCAGAAGAGTTAACTATCGGAGATATAATATTACTTGAATCTGGCGACCGTATTAGTGCTGATGCCAGACTTATTGAAGTTCACAATTTACAAGTTGATGAATCAATTTTAACTGGTGAAAGCCTTAGTGTTACTAAAGAAATAGAAAAAATAAAATCAGATGTTACTTTAGCAGATCGTAAAAATATGGTTTATGCTGGTACTACAGTTACTACTGGTAGAGCAATCGGTGTTATAACTGGCATCGGCGTTCATACCGAAATTGGTAAAATTGCTAGTAATGTTGTTTCTAAAAAAGATGAAGCATCTCCCTTAACAATTAGAATGAATGAATTTTCTAAACAAATTAGCGTTTTAATTATAATTATTGCTATAATTATTGCTATCATTTTATTTGCTAAGGGGGAACCTGGAACAGAAATTTTCTTATCAGTAATTGCTCTTTCTGTTTCAGCAATGCCTGAAGGCTTACCACTTGCTTTAACTATGGCTTTAACAATTGCCTCAAATAAGATGGCTAAGAAAAATGTTGTAGTCAAAAAACTAAATTCAGTTGAGGCTTTAGGGAGTTGTACTGTCATTGCTAGTGATAAAACAGGAACTCTAACGATTAATAAACAAACTGCTAAAAAAATTGTTACACCAGATGCTTGTGAATATGACATAACAGGAATTGGTTATGATGATGTTGGTGAAGTAAAAGGCATTGACAATGCAGATATAAAAAAGGCTGAAGAAATTGCTTTACTTGGTGCTATCAACAATGAAGCCAAACTTACAAAAGAAAAAGGCAAGTGGCATTATCTTGGGGACTCCATTGATATAGCATTCTTAGCCTTAGGTAAAAAAACTAAAGTGCCTTATGAAAAAGTTGAAATAATTGATCAAATACCTTATGAATCTCAAAATAAATATTCTGCAGTATTCTATAAAAAAGATAACGAAACATATTGTACTGTTAAAGGTTCATTAGAAAAAATATTAGAGTTTTCTAAGTATATGGATGTTAACAACAAAAAGTCTAAAATAGATATTGCCAAATTAAAGAAACAAAATGAAGAATTAGCCAGTGAAGGCTACCGTATCATTGCAATTGCTGATGGCAAGGTTAAAAATTTTGTTAAAAAAGATTCGTATGACAATAAAGATATTGCTAATTTGACCTTTAAAGGTTTAGTGGGCTTTATCGATCCAATTAGAAATGAAGCAGCAGACTCAATTCAAAAATGTTTAACTGCTGGTATCAAAGTTTTAATGATTACCGGAGACCATCCTCTTACAGCCTTAAAAATTGGTAAAGATTTAGGCTTAGTAACCGATAATAATGAAATTGCTACTGGTGATGATGTCAACAAATTCTTAGAAAAAGGCGAAAAAGAATTTGACAAA
Organism: Candidatus Onthocola stercoravium; assembly: GCA_018711775.1. Taxonomy (GTDB): domain Bacteria; phylum Bacillota_I; class Bacilli_A; order RF39; family UBA660; genus Onthocola_B; species Onthocola_B stercoravium. The sequence continues at coordinate 20,825 of DVHV01000059.1, forward strand.
TTTATCCAAGGCAAAAAAGTATTTGCTAGAGTTACTCCAATGGATAAGCTAGCTATAATTGATTCATTAAAACAACAAGGTGAATTTGTAGCAGTTACTGGTGATGGGGTCAATGATGCTCCAGCCATAAAAAGTGCCAACATTGGTATTGCTATGGGAAGTGGAACTGATGTTGCCAAAGAAACTGCTAGCATGATTGTTTTAGATGATGATTTCACTTCCATTGTTAAAGGTGTTGAAGAAGGTAGAACTGCTTATAATAACATTCGAAAAGTAAGTTATATGTTACTATCTTGTGGACTAGCAGAAGTATTATTCTTTATATTATCAATTGTATTTAATCTACCAATGCCTCTTGTGGCTATTCAACTTTTATGGTTAAACATTGTAACAGATGGATTGCAAGATTTTGCTTTATCATTTGAAAAAACAGAGCCTGGCACTATGCACGAAAAACCACGAGCAACAACTGAAACAATATTTAATAAAGAATTATTAACAGAAGTTTTAGTTGCTGGTCTAACAATTGGTTTAATAGTATTTGGTGTTTGGTATTATCTTGTTAATGTAGTTAACATGGAAATACATTTAGCAAGAGGTTATATCATGGTACTAATGGTATTCTTGCAAAATATGCATGTTCTTAATTGTCGTAGCGAAAAAACATCAATATTTAAAATGCCATTTAATAATCCATTAATCATTGTAACTATTGTTGGAGCAATAATTTTACAAGTAATTGTTATGGAAGTACCATTCTTAAGTGAATTTTTAAATACTACAACTGTTCCAGTTGTTGATATGTTAAGACTATTTGTCTTCTCATTATTAATTATTCTAGTAATGGAAATATTTAAATTTATCAAAAACAAAAAACGCAGATAAGCAATTCAACTTATTTGCGTTTTAATATACAATTAATTTTCTTTTCTTAAAGTATATGCTACATAACCAATACCAATAGCACTTAAGCATAATACAATAGCATATTGCATTATATTATCTCCAGTACTTGGATTTTCTATTACTTCATCAGTAGTAGTATTTTCTCCAAGTATAGCATATTCACTTAAGTGAGTAGTATTAAATACTACATATTCACCATCAATAGTAGTATTAAATGTTTCTACTATTTTACCATCTAGTATATATGCGGCAGTTAAGGCATCATATGCAAGCATTTCATCAGTAAGTTTTATTCTGATAGTAAATGTTCCATCTTCCATTGGAACAACACTGTTATTTTCATCAACTACTGAAATATCATATAAAGCAACTAATGATTTATTAATGCTATTTACTTCTGCTTTTAATTCATCACTAGCAGAATCTAATATATTAGTTACATCTAATTTATATGAGTCAGCAAAAGATTCAGTAGTTTCAAAAATCACATCATTAGCTTCAAGCTTATTATTTATAGCTATATCGCTAGTAAATGTAACAGAGCCATCTTCGTTATAAACAACATCCATATCTGTAGTAATGTGTTCGCTAATCCATTCTTCGGTTAAATCGTAAGAAACCCAACCAGTACCACTTGTGGCTGATTTATAACTATCAATAGTTAAACTACCGTCACCAGATATTACATAAGTTTGATCTAATATTACATTGATGAAATTGTCTCCATTTACAACAATTGTTGTATTATCCTTAGCGCCACCAAATAGATAAAATCCTTGATCTTGAGAAAATGTTAATACATCATCACTTGTATAAGTAGCAAGTAAATTAGCGTTTTCATTGATTTCTTGGTAAGGAATACCATCATCCATTAAATAAATTGTATCAGCAAAAACTCCAACCCCAGGAACAGTATCGATTTCTTCATAATTCCAAGAAAATTCAGTTTCTGATGCATCAGTGCTAGCACTAACTATAGTTGGAACAAGCATAAATACTGCAAGTAAACTAAACAATATTTTCTTCATCTTCATTACCTCCTTTCTAGTATAATAATACTCCGACTTAACTCTAAAATCAATTGTTTAGACAAAAAACAAAAAAATATGCATTCTAAACTCATCCATTAAACCTATTGTTTCTATTTAAGAAATATGATATATTAAATATGTAAGCGTTACCCCTAGTGGATAATGCCTGCAAGGTTTTTTCTTGAGACACTATACCTGCCCAATAAAAATTGGGGCTACAAGGCTAGTGTCTCTTTTTCTATATCAATTGCAGTATCACTACAATTAATAAGATTATGATTACTAAAAGTTTTTCTAATATTTCTTCTTTCATCTCTTTAGCCTCCTTTTATCCAAAACCCCCAAAGTTTTGAGTAGTAATAGATTACTCAGACTTAAAAGCAGGCACTACCACTAGTAGGTAACGGTTATTTATTCTAAATTTAAATTTTTATAATTGCAACAAAAATCGTACGACAAAATTTGACATTCTTCTAATGAAACATAATAAAAATATTATTATTTTCTTTTGCTCTTTAATGTAGCCTTTTTTACTTCATCAGCGATTTCTTTATCACTTAATTCTAAAGCAATAGCAATTTTCCCAAAAGTATCTATTAGAGGCATATTTAAATCGTTTTCAATTCTAAATATAGTTTTTCTGTCAATATTAGTTCTTGCTTCTAATTCTTCTTGCGATAATTTTTTCCTTGTACGATATTCTTTTAACATTATATATCACCTAAATTTATTGTATCTAATTTAAAATTTCATTTCCTTGACAAGTTTGCCTCATAAATGTTATACTCGTTATAGACAAACTTGTCCCAAAAGGAGTTGAGTTATGAAAATGAAATTGATGTTAATAACTAGTTGGTTATTAACAATTATTTTAGGTGCATACGTAATTTATTCAAATGATGACAAAGAAATATTAACTAGTGAAGAACCAAAGCAAATAAAAAACGAAGGCTTAACTATGATGCTTGAAACTGAGGTCGGCAGTGGGGAATATGTTGTATCAAATGATACTACATGGCCACAAGATGGGTATATTTTTAACTATGATTTATCAGGTTGTGAAAATGGTGGAACATTATCATGGAATAGTGAGACTAATAGAGTTGTTATGCAAACTACTAGTAGTGATAAATGTTACGTCTATTTTGATAAGTACACATCAGTAATAATTAATAGTGTAAGTGCAAGCGATATATCAAATAGTAGTATCACTTTAACAGTAAATGCAACAGCAGGTGAAAATCCAATTCAAACATACTACTATAGTAATAATGGTGGAAGTAGTTGGGTAAATAGTACAAGTAATACATATACATTTAGTGGACTAGAAATGGAAACTGAATATGATTTTAGAGTATATGTAATGGATAGTAATGGGGTAAGTTCAGAAAAATATAGTTTACAAGTAACAACTGAATCAATAGTATATTTAGCAAATTATATAAAAAGTTTATACACAAGTGATGGAGCAAATGGAATATATTTACATGATGGCATTGGAAGTTATACAAATGCAAATTTAGAAGCAGGAGATAACTCATATAGATATGCAGGCGCCAATCCGAATAATTATGTGTGTTTTGGAACAGATATTACACCATGTCCAAATGATAATTTATATAGGATAATTGGAATATTTGGAGACCAAGTCAAACTAATAAAGCATGATTATGCAACAAGTGCATTATTAGGAACAACTGGAGATTATTCAGGAAATATATATACTGATTGGTGGAATATTGAGTCACGTTATTACAAAGGAAGTTTAGAGCAATCATCATTATATTTATATTATTGGAATGTAAATGAAACAAATACATGGAGTGAAAGTCAATTAAATACAGTGAATTTAAATACAAATTATGTAACCAGTATAGGAAGTAAATGGCTAAGTAAAATAGCAGAGCATACATGGGTAGTAGGAGGAACAGTAAATGCAAATGTATATAGCAGCCCAGTAAAAACAGCCCATACATATGAAGTAGGAGCAAGTGCAGCAGATACAACATATAATGCAAAAATAGGATTAATGTATACAAGTGATTATGGATACGCCGCAAGTCCGGAAAACTGGAGTACAAATATGGAAGATTTAGATAACGATACAAATAGAAATAATAATTGGATGTTTATGGGATTATACGAATGGACAATTACCCGCATTTCAGACTTATCAGGGCAAGCATTTATTGTGTTCGATTCCGGTAGGGTGGTTAACGCCCCTGTCTACTATGTCAACGCTGAGGTAAGAGCATCCTTCTACCTAAATCCTGATGTAGCATACGTCTCTGGTGATGGAACAATTTCTAATCCTTATCGCATAAATTAATAGACATAGTTTAAATTATGGCTATTTTTCTTGCTTCGACAAAAATCGACAAAATAAGACCCAGTCAACTACTTTTCACCAAAATATATTTGTGGTATAATAGAAACATAAGTTACCATGATGCTTATTTTAGAGGGAGAGTGATAATATGCCAGCAATCAAAGAACTTAATAAAGACCATATTGTTAAGGTCGCTGTAAAAATGGTAAATGATAAAGGATGGGATAGCGTAAATGCTAGAAGTCTTGCCTCGGCCTTAAAAGTCTCTACTAAACCACTTTATCGTATTTATAAAAATATGGATGAAATAAAAGAAGATATTTATAAAGAAATATCTCATCAATATGATGAATTTATCACTAGCCGAGTTGATAATAAAAAAGCATTAATTACTTTATGTATTGCTTATGTTGAATTTGCTCAAGAATATAAAAATTTATTTATTAGTTTATTTCTAAGCAACAACTTGAAATGGAAAAGTTTAGAAAACGTTTTAGATGAAAAATGGAATCAATCAACAATTATCAATTTAGTTAATAAACATGGTTATAGTTTTGAAGAAGCTAAAAACTTATTTATGAATATGTGGCTATATGCAAATGGCCTAGCAACTCTTATTGCAACTAATGAAATAAAAATTGATGAAAAGGAGATTTTAGTTAGACTAGTAAAGACTTATAAAGTTTTAACCCGGAGTGAACAATGAATCGAGTAGAAGTAAAAGAAGATAATTTATGTTTAAATCGTATCGAAGAAAAGTGTATTAACTGCGGAATGTGTTTAAAAACATGTAAAAGCATTAATGGTTTTGAAAATGATTGTATTAACTGCGGGCAATGTATTTTGACTTGCCCAAGTGGTGCTTTAACTCCCAAGTATGATTATCAAAAAGTCTTAAATTTTATAAATGACACCGACTATACTGTTGTTGTTTTTACAGCCCCAGCAGTACGTGTTGCTATTGGTGATGCTTTTGGTTTTCCTCCAGGATCATTTTTGGAAGGAAAAATGGTTAGTGCTTTAAAACAAATTGGTTTTGATTTTGTTTTTGATACAACTTTTGGTGCTGATTTAACAATTATGGAAGAAGCAAGCGAATTATTAACAAGAATTCAAAATAAAAATCTGCCGATGTTTACAAGTTGTTGCCCATCTTGGGTTTTATACACTGAAAAATATCATCCCGAACTTGTTAAAAATTTAAGTACATGTAAAAGCCCTATTGCTATGCAAGGGGCAATGATTAAATCATATTTTGCTGAAATGTATGAAATACATAAAGAAAAAATAATTTCCGTTTCCCTAACTCCATGCATTTCTAAAAAATATGAAAGAAGTCTATACCCTGATACCGACTATGTAATCACAACTAGTGAACTTATATTAATGATTCAGGAATTAGGAATAGATTTTCAAAACTTAGAAGATGCAGCTTTTGATAAATTGTTAGGAAAAGGTTCTGGTGGTGGCCTCATATTTGGTGTATCTGGTGGTGTAATGGAATCCATTTTAAGAACGGCTTATTACATGGTTAATAAAGAAAAGGCTCCCGAACAATTTTATGAATTTTTAGAAATTCGCGGCGAAAAAGATATAAAAGAAGCCATAGTTGATATGAAAGAATTTAAGTTGAAAATCGCTGTTGTTAACAAAGTATCAACAATTGAAAAAAATTATGACAAGTTAAAAAATTATGATTTCATTGAAGTTATGTCTTGCCCTGGCGGCTGTATCGGCGGCGGCGGTCAACCTTTAGTAGCCATAAAAGATTTGCCTTCGATTCGTCAAGAAAGAATAAGTAGTATGTATCAAGATGATAAGAACTTAAAAATTAAAGAAAGTTATATGAACCCAGCAATTCGCGATGCCTATGATTGCTATATTAACAAACGAAGTGTCAAACTACATACTAACCATAATAAAGAGTGATGCTGATGGAAAAAGGAACAAATTGTGATATAAAGTATTTACTAAATTATATTGGTTTACCTAAAAAGCAAGAAATAGAAACTTATATAACGGAATCTCTGTTAAAAGATTATATGAAATTTTTTAATGAAAAAGAAATTGCTAATACTCTAGGTAGTATTGTTTTAGAATACCTAAATAAATTAAATCTTGAAGAAGCAACTGACTTACGTAGTTATACGGGATATCAATTTCGCAATATCAATGCAATCCTTAGAAATAATTGGAACTATGAAGTAAATGGCAAATTAACTCCAGAATTAAAAGAAGAATATTGTTTATTAGCCGAAAAAATTCAAAGAGCCCTTAATAAAGCCCCAGAATTACCAATTGGTATTAAAGTATATCGGGGAGTAAGCATCCAAACCTTTCACTCTTATGGTATTTTTTCTTTAGCAGATTTAGTTCACTTAAATAATCAGTTTTTTTATGAAGCGGGATTTACTAGCACAAGTTTAATAGAAAACCAAAGTTTTTATTATAAAAATCCTTATACTTTAACTGGTAAACCCAACATTTTAATAGAATATTTAATTCCTGAACATAGTGATGATGGCATAATCCTTTTAGATGAATCTATTAGTTATTCTGCTAATCAAGCCGAATTCTTAATTAGAGATTCTAGTTTATTTAAAGTTATAGATGTAAAAGTTGATGAAACAAAAAATGTTGCTTTTCTAAAAATGCTATTGGTTCCAGAAAGAATATGGAATCTTCAAGATTATGAAAACGAAAGAAATCAATCAACAATTCAAAAATAACTCCCTTTTCACTAATTATTTCATTATCAAATCTTTACAAATAACGACAAAAAAAGTATAATTGAGACTAAGGAGGGAAAATGAAAAAAGTAATTTTAGGTTTTCTTGTAGCATTAAGTCTATTTGTAATGCCAGGTGTTAAGGCTGATGAAGATTTACCAGTAATAACTGATCATGAAAAAGTAACAGTTTACCTATTCCGAAGCAGTAGCTGTGGACATTGTCATGATTTTCTAGAATATTTTGCTCAAAATTATTATAAGTATCAAGATTATTTTGAAATAGTAAGTTTTGAAGTAAGCGATGGCGAAAATTATGAATTAATGTCAGCAGTTAAAGAAAGAATGGGTGCTGATGTAGATGGTAGAATTCCTTATATTGTTATTGGTAACAGTTTTGACCAATTAGGTTTTGATACAGATGGTCAAGAAATTATTGATGAGGCTTTAGCAGCATATCAAGATGAATCATACCAAGATTATGTTGGCTCTATAATTGAAGAAGAAGGATATGAACCTTCTGATGAAACTCTTGAAGAAGCAGCAGAAAGTCTTGGAATAAACGTAGTTGGCTTAAACGGTGAAGACCCTGAGGCTGGTTTAAGTGATGGTGCAATAGTTGCTATAATATTTGGTATTCTTATTCTTGGATTTGGTGGTTTAGTACTTTATTCAAGAAAGAAATAATTTAGATTGCATAAGCAATCTTTTATTTTGCAGAACAAAAGCCAAACAAGTTTGGCGCCTTGCATCACTACAAGGTATTTCTACTTCACTGGACTCTTTGAGCCCTCCATAGACCAACTTCGGATGGTCGCCACCCTACTATTTTGTTCTATTGTTTATAAATTTTTTATCAAGTTAACAATTATTACTTAGACTATTAAGTATCTCATCTATATTTTCTTCACCCCCTTTAGTTGATAAATTAATTATACCAAACAAATGTGTGCGTATCAATTGCTTTTTATTAATTAAAGCAAATTCCTATAAGATAAAAAACCATTAGCCAATAAAACTAATGGTTTAATTTTGGATTAGACTAACTTAAATTATATTTATTTAATGAATAAATTCTTTCTCCATCAGTATTAATATAATAATTTGCAATTTCTTCTATTGTACCATCATTATATTCAATATTTATTTGTTGTTGTATTGTATAGCCAACTATTCCAGTGCCAGCTATGTTTAATACTGGAGTTATAAGTTGGTTAAAATGAATTAATTTTACATTTGAAATATTTAACTTATTTATTTCTTTTCGTATTTGTTCAGTATCACTTTTTACTAGTTCGTGAGCTGGAGCAGTTACTTGATCATTATAATATAAATTTAAGTCTAAAGCACAACCATTTTGAGTTACATTAACACCAAGAATGTATGTATTAGAATCGTATTCGGAATTTCCAAAGTTACAATAAGTAGGTGGTTCGTTTTCGCCAGATTCACCAATTGTTAATTGAGCAGTCATTGGAGAAGTTGCGTTTCCTGAAGAATCACTAGCAACAATTTGAACTGAATATACACCTTCTTCCGTAAAAGAACTATAATCTAATGTATTACCATCTTGATCCATTCCTAATTCATAAAATTCAATAGTACAATCTTCACCACTATTATCTGTACAGCTTTCTACAAAGTCCTTGGCATCATAACTTTCTCCAACAGCAACATTATAGTTTTTAACATTTAGCACTGGAGTCTCAGTATCAACAACCGTTAAAGTAGATGTATAGGTATTTCCATAAATTTCTATGTCAACAACATAATTCCCCACTTTGCTTAAATCGACATTTTCAAAGGATACGTCAATTTCTTCTTCGCTAACATTTTGTAGTTCAGCAAAAAATAGAGTCTTATCAGGAATTTCACTATTAATTTCTACTGTAACAACATCTCTTATTTCAATAATAGGATCAGGGGTAGAAGTTGATCCATTAGAAAAAACAACAACCATTATCACACAAATAAAAATCAATAAAATGCAAGCTCCAACAATAACATAAGCTACCATAGACTTATTAGAAGAACCTTTTACCTTCTGATTAAAAAATTTCCCTGCCAAAGTAATTCCTCCTCATCTTTATAATAATATTAACATATTTTGAGAATAGTTCCAATACTTAAAATGTAAGTATTCTTAAATTGAAAGGATTTTTTTTAGAAAAGAAACGTAAAATCCTTGTAAAATTGCAGAATTTATGGTAATATCATAAATGCAAGTTTATATTTTTAATATAATTTGTTAAGTGGAGGGGACATTTGCGGACTTGCCCATTACCACTTACGCGAAAAAATTTTTAGGAGGTGTTTTCGTGGCTAAAGAAGTCGTAAAGAAAATCAAATTACAAATTGAAGCTGGTAAAGCTACACCTGCACCACCAGTTGGAACCGTTTTAGGACCTGCTGGAGTTAATCTAGGTGAATTTTGTACTAAGTTTAATGAAGCAACTCGTGATAAAATGGGTGATGTAATTCCTTGTGAAATCACAATTTATGATGATCGTTCATTTGATTTTGTTCTAAAAACTGCTCCAGCAGCATTCTTATTAAAAAAGGTTGCTAAAGTTAACAAGGGTAGTAAAAAAGGCGCTAATGAAATAGTTGCAACAATTTCTCAAAAAGATTTGAGAGATATAGCTGAAACAAAATTACCAGACCTAAATGCTTATGATGTAGATGCTGCAATGAATATTATTGCTGGAACTGCTAGAAACATGGGTATTGCAGTAAAAGGTGTTAACGATGCTGAACTTGCTGAACAAGCAGCAGAAGCAGCTGAAGAAGAAAAAGAACAAGCAAAACGTGAAGCTGAACTTGCTGAACTTGAAGCTGAAGCAAAAGAAATGGCAGAAGCATCTAGTGTTGAAGTTCCAACTCACGATGATGAAGCAGAAGCTGAAGAAACAGAAGAAAATTAATTTAAAATTTATAAATTGTCCGCTTAATTAACCACAGTTAAGGAGGTAAAAAGTTGAAAAAGTACGGAAAGAAATATGTGGAAGCATCAAAAAATATCGATAAGAATATAGCTTATAGTTTAGAAGATGCAATTAAATTAGTAAAGAATACATCTGTTACTAAATTTGATAGTACTGTTGAAGTTGCTATTAAATTAAATATCGATTCTAAAAAATCAGACCAACAAATGAAAGGTTCTTTATCACTTCCTAACGGAACTGGTAAAACAAAGAAAGTATTAGTTATTGCTAAAGGCGCTTTTGCTGAAGAAGCTAAAAATGCTGGTGCTGACTTTGTTGGTGATAAAGACATGATCGATAAAATCAAAAATGAAAACTGGTTTGGTTTTGATGTCATTGTTGCTACTCCAGATATGATGCCTGAAGTAGGAAAAATTGGTAATATTCTTGGACCAAGAAATTTAATGCCTAACCCAAAGACTGGTACAGTTACAACTAAAGTTGGTGCTATAGTTGAAGACATTAAAAAAGGTATGGTTACTTACAAGAATGATAAATTTGGTAATATCCATACTATAATTGGTAAAGTATCTTTCGATGAATCTAAGTTACTTGAAAACTTACAATATGTAGTAACTACTATTGCTAAAGCTAAACCAAGTACAGTAAAAGGTGCATTTATTGAAAATATTACTATTTCTACTACTATGGGTCCTGGTATCAAAGTAGATAAAAATAGTTTTGACATTTAAGTTATTTTATAATATAATACGTGTTAGAAAAAGCAAAACCGAAGACAGTAGGCATTCATAAGTCCTACCGAGGGGAACTTAAAAACTTTTATTTTTTGAGCTTCCCTAGGGAAGCTTTTCTAATATAAAAAGGAGGAAAAATGGCAAGCTCAAAAATTCTTGAACAAAAGAAACAAGTTGTTAGCGAAATCGTTGACAAACTTAAGAATAGTGAATCTGTTATTATATTCCAATATCAAGGTATGACTGTTGAAGAATTAAGTGACTTACGTCGCCAACTTCGTGAAGTTGAATCTGATGTTAAGGTTTATAAGAACACTTTACTAAAAAGAGCTGCTGATGAACTAAAAATAAATTTAGATGATTTCCTTGAAGGTCCAAATGCTATCCTATTTGGTAAGACATTACTTGAACCAATCAAGATTATCTCTGAATTTGCGAAATCTCATGATAAGTTAGATATTCGTGTTGGTGTAATCAGTGGTGATGTTGCAGATTTATCTGTAATTAAAGAATACGCATCTATTCCATCAAGAGAAGGCTTACTTACTATGCTTGCTGGTGGCATGATGCAATATGTTAAAGATTTAGCAATAAGTTTAAACTTATATGCAGAACAAATGGAAGGGAAGGAATAAAATATGGCTAAATTAAATAAGGAAGATTTTATAAGTGCTTTAAAAGAAATGACTATTCTTGAAGT